>JBEKFJ010000115.1:0-9432 GCA_050013355.1 Oryzomonas sp. | reverse complement strand
GGGTGGTCTTGGCAGCCACCACCCCGGCCAGATGGGCGGCCATCCCGGCTCCGGCGATGATCGCCTTGATACCCCTCCCGGCCGCTTCGGCCGCCAGGGCCATGGTCCTGGTCGGAGAGCGGTGTGCCGAAGAGATCCGCATCTCAAAGGCGATGCCGAATTTCCGGAGCACCCCGGCAGCCTCCTCCATGACCTGCAGGTCGGAATCGCTCCCCATGATGATCAGAATCTGCGGTGCATCGCTCATTACGTTCATAACATCACTCCTTATTCAATTTCTGCCACAGAGCCACAGAGCCACAGAGACACAGAGCAACAGAGACACTGAGAACGGCAAAAACAGGACCATAATTAAACTGGGATGAATAGGATAAATAGGATGAAACCAAAAACCAGGTTAAGAATAATATAAATTACCCTGTTTTACGCATTTATCCCATTTATCCTATTCATCCCAGTTACTACGCTTTTGACATTTTCAGTGTCTCTGTGGCTCTGTGGCACATGACTGTATTTGCCTTATCCGCGGTTGAGCGCCTTATTGCCGATGTCCCTGCGGTACTGGACCCCTGTCCAGGTGATCCGCTCGACCCCCCGGTAGGCCTGTTCAATGGCCTGTTGTACCGTTGCACCCAGGGCGGTGACTCCCAGGACCCGGCCGCCGCCGGTAACGCAGCGGCCGTCTATGGCGGCTGTGCCGGCGTGGAAAACATACACGTCATCAAGTTCGGCCGCCTTGTCGTGCCATTCGATGGAGCGGCAGGTCAGATCCCCTTCGGCCACGGCCATCAGGACCGGCACGATGTCGGACTTCATCCGCATCAAGAGCGGCTGGCACTCCGGGTCCCCGAAACGGGCGTTGAACTCCAGGGTCTTGACCCGGCCTTCCTTTACCATCAGCCCCGCATACAGCACGCCGCGATAGGGGCGCCCCTCGGCGGCCATGCCGTCGACCGTCCGGCGGAGCACCTCGGCCATCGCCTGTTCATGCACCGCCGGCGTTACCACCGGCGCGGGGGAATAGGCCCCCATGCCGCCGGTATTCGGGCCTTTGTCGCCATCGAAGATTGGCTTGTGATCCTGGGCGCTGGCCAGGGGGATGATGTTCGTGCCGTCGGTGATCGCCAGAAAGGATGCCTCCTCCCCGGTGAGGAACTCCTCGATGACCACCCGGGCGCCGGCGCTGCCGAAGGCGTTGCCGCTGAGCATATCCCTGACGGTTGCCACCGCCTCGTCACGGGTCCGGGCGATGATGACCCCCTTGCCGGCGGCCAGGCCGTCGGCCTTGATCACGATCGGGACGCCGGTCCGGTCGATGAACGCCTCGGCCGGTGCGACATCGGTGAAGACGCCGTAGGCGGCGGTGGGGACGCCGTATTTCTGCATCAGGTCCTTGGAAAACGCCTTGCTGGCCTCGATGAGGGCGGCATCCTTCCGGGGGCCGAAGATCTTGAGCCCCCGTTCCTCGAAAAGGTCCACGATACCCAGGGAGAGGGGCTGCTCCGGTCCCACCACCGTGAGCCCGACCCCCTCGCTACATGCAAAATCGAGCAGCCTGTCCAACTCGTCCACCCGGATCGGGACATTCTCGGCCAATTGGCCGATCCCCGGATTGCCGGGGGCGCAAAAGACCTTCGTTACCAGCGGCGATTGGGCGATCTTCCACACCAACGCATGTTCCCGGCCTCCGCCGCCAACGACCAAAACTTTCATATCGTTACACCTCTGTTATAAATTTGTTGATGAGAGACTAGGGATGAGTGATGAGACCTCATCATTCACCTGATAAGCTGTCGAAAAACTCAGGTTGTTCAAAAACAGTCAGATCGTCGCACCCGCAGAAGGCCCTGCGGAGGCGTAGCAGCGCTACGCCGCACAAAAGGGCTTTCGAGGACGAAGGCCTAATGGCTGTTTTTCAACAACCTCCTAGTGCCTGAAGTGCCGCATGCCGGTGAACACCATGGCTATCCCGTGCTCGTTGGCTGCCTTGATGACCTCGTCGTCGCGCACACTCCCTCCCGGTTGGATCACGGCCGTGACACCGGCTTCCGCTGCGGCGTCGACCCCGTCGCGGAACGGGAAGAAGGCATCGGACGCCAGCACCGTGCCCAGGATCGGTAAGAGCGCCTTCTGCACGGCAATTTTAGAGGAATCGACCCGCGACATCTGGCCGGCCCCGATCCCCACGGTCTGGTCGCGGTTGGTAAAGACGATGGCGTTGGACTTGACGTGCTTGCAGACCCGCCAGGCAAAATCGAGCGCATCGTATTCCGAGGCGGTGGGGGTACGCTCGGTCACCACGCGGCAGTCGGCCGCCCGCACCATCCCCAGGTCGCGACCCTGGACCAGCAGCCCGCCCACCACCTTCTTGAGGTCGTACCCCTGGGCAACGTACGCTTCCAATAGCGGCACCTGCATCACCCGTACGTTCTTCTTGGCGGTGAAGATATCCAAGGCCTCGTCGCTGTAGCCGGGGGCAATGACCGCCTCCAGGAAGGTGGAGGCGAGTTCCCGGGCCGTGGCGGCATCCACTTGGCGGTTGAAGCCGACGATGCCGCCGAAGGCCGAAACCGGATCGCATTCCCGCGCCTTGAGATAGGCGCTGAGCGGCGTATCGGCCAAGGCCACGCCGCAGGGGTTGGTATGCTTGATGATGACCGCCGCGCTCTGTTCGAACTCCTTGACCGTCTCTATGGCGGCATCCAGGTCGATGATGTTGTTGAACGACAGCTCCTTTCCCTGCAACTGCACGGCATTGGAGACGCATGGTTCGGCAATGTCCTTCTCTACGTAAAAGGCGGCCGATTGCTGGGGATTCTCGCCATAGCGCAGGTCCTGGGCTTTTTTGACCTGGATGGTGAAGGTGGCCGGGTATGCCTGGGGCTCCTCGCCGAGACGCGCCCCCAGGTAATTGGAGATGGCGCCGTCATAGGCGGCTGTATGCTGGAATACCTTGACCGCCAGCCCGAAGTTGGTGGCCGGGGATACGGTCCCCTTGGCAGCCGCCATCTCTTCCAGTACCCCGGCGTAATCAGCATGGTCCACGATCACGGTCACATCCGGATAGTTCTTGGCGGCCGAGCGGAGCATGGTGGGGCCGCCGATGTCGATGTTCTCGATGGCGTCTTCCAGCCGGCACCCCTCCTTGGCCACGGTGGCCTCGAAAGGATACAGGTTGACGACCACCATGTCGATGTTCTCGATGCCGTGTTCCTTCATCTTGGCCACATGGGCCGGATTGCTGCGCATGCCGAGCAGGCCGCCGTGAACCTTGGGATGCAGGGTCTTGACCCGGCCGTCCAGCATCTCGGGGAAACCGGTAAACTCGGAGACATCCTTGACGGTCAGGCCGGCCTCGCGCAGCAGCTTGGCCGTGCCGCCGGTGGAGAGGATCTCGACCCCGTAGCCGGCCAGATGCCGGGAAAACTCGATAATGCCCGTCTTGTCGGAAACGCTGATCAGCGCCCTGGTGATCTTGGCCATTGATGCCTGCTCCTTCTCTATCTCGTTGGAATTAGAACAAACTGTACGACATTTTGCCACAGAGCCACAGAGACTCAGAGAAAACCCAGAAGCATTCAGATACAGGGGAAAATCAGATTGGCAGTTTTAGAAACAGCCCAAAACTGTCAGAACTTTTATCCTGAATCCTTTTGTTTTGACGTACTCAGTGTCTCAGTGGCTCTGCGGCAAAATCTAAGATGTTATCTGTGTTGTGATTATGGGTGCGGGAAGTCTATGTGTTTCATGAACAGGGTCTCGAACAGCGGCGTGCCGGAAAGCGGCACCACCCGGAACCGTTTGCCGAGTTGCTCCACGGATTCGAACCCGTCGTTCGTTGCCAGGGCACGTTCTACGCCGGCCAGCGCCCCTTCGGGGGTAAAGCGTGAGATTTGTACCATGCCTTCGCTGAAAATTCCAATTGTTTTAAGCCACGTGGGACGCAAAACCGCGCCGAACGAGCCGGTCAAAAGCACATCCCTCAGTGCCGGCAAGGGTTGAACGGCGCGTTCGGCCAGCACCTCCATGCCGGCCCGGATGGCTCCCTTTGCAAGCTGGATCTGGCGGATGTCACCCTGGGTGAGGAGCAATGACCGCCGGGCATCCCGATGGATGACAAAGGCGCTCTCCCCGTCCTGCTCGATCACCCGCTGGCCGAGGTTCGAGGGGATCTCGGCGCCGGTGCGGAGCCTCCCCCCCTCTTCCAGAATCTCCAGGCGCAAGAGTTCCGTGACCAGTTCTATGGCTGCCGAACCGCAGATTCCGATAGGCTCCCTGCTGCCCAGGGTTCCAATCCTCACCCGCTCTGCCTCGATGCGAATGGAGTTGATCGCCCCTGGCAGGGCGGCCATGCCGCAGGAGAGGTTGCCCCCCTCAAAGGCCGGTCCGGCCGCGGCCGAGGTGGCCCAGATGGTGTCGCCGGTTGTCAGGGCCATCTCGCCGTTGGTGCCCATATCCAGGCAGAGGGTTGCCTCGCCCGGCGTTGCGCCGTAGAGGAAGGCCACCGTGTCCCCCCCCACGAAACCGCCCGGCATGGGGAATAGATAGACCTGGGCTGCGCCGTCCCACTCCAACTCCGCCGCCATCACCCGTTTGCCGCAGGTGAACAGGGGGCGATAGGGGGGAAAGGCCAAAGACTTCACCGGTAGCCCCAGCAGCAGGTGCTGCATGGCCGGATTCCCGGCGATGGCGGCTTGTGTGACCGCGCTCCACGGGACGGCGCTACCCGCGCAGAGCTCCTGGGCAAGACGCAGCAGTTCGGCGCGAATCAGGGACGCCATCTCTTGCAGCGCCTCCTCCGAGTGGACCGCCGCTGCCAGGCGCGACACCACGTCGGCCCCGAACCGGCGCTGGGGGTTCATGCTGCCGGCCATGGCCAGCCGTTGCCCGGTCGCGCGATCGATCAGGGACACGGCCAGGGTGGTGGTCCCCAGGTCTATGGCGAGTGCGTAGCCGGGCATCAGGCGATCTCGATGGTGCAGGCTTGCAGGGGCAGCACCTCGCCGATCTGAGCGGCAAAGATGCCCCGTTCACCGGCCGCGGCCACGAAGCGCCGGGCATCCTCCGGCGCCAGGGTGACCAAGAGCCCGCCGGAGGTCTGGGGGTCGAAGAGCGGCACAAGGACCTCGTCTGCAGAGTCTCTCCCGCCAATCAGGGGCGCGTAGTGGTCGCGATTGCGGTAGCAGCCGGCCGGCACCATGCCGTCGGCCATCAGCTCCGTCACTCCAAACATGAGGGGAATCGCGGCGAGCCACAGGCGCATGCTCACCCCTGCGCCGCGGGCCATCTCGCTGCAATGGCCGATCAGGCCGAAGCCGGTCACGTCGGTGGCGGCGGAGGCGTGGCACTCCCGCATCAGATCGGCGGCGGCGCGGTTGAGGGTGGTCAGCCAGGCCACGGCCTCTTCGACAGCCTTGGCCGGAGCCATCTCCCCCTTGATGGCCGTGGCGATGATTCCGCTCCCCAAGGGTTTAGTCAGGATCAGGAGATCGCCGGGGCGCGCGGTGGAGTTGCGGATGATCGCGTCGGGCGTGATCAGGCCGGTCACGGAGAGGCCGTACTTCAACTCGTCGTCCTCGACGGTATGCCCCCCCACCAGGCAGACCCCTGCTTCGTTCAGTACGCTCTGCCCGCCGGCCAGGATCTCCCGCAAGATCTCCACCGGCAGGGAGCAGGCCGGGAAAAATACCAGGTTCATGGCGGTCACAGGGCGGGCTCCCATGGCGTAGACATCGGAAACTGCGTTGGTTGCAGCTATGCGGCCAAAGGTGAAGGGATCGTCCACCAGCGGGGTGATGATGTCGGCCGTCTCCACCAAGGCGCACTCCGGCCCGATCCTGTAGACCCCGGCATCGTCGGATGTCTCGGGACCAACGAGAAGATGTGCGTCACGGTGTGCCCAAAGCCCGTCCAGGGCTTTCGCCAGGCCCGCAGGGCCCA
The DNA here is from genome assembly GCA_050013355.1 of Oryzomonas sp. Classification (GTDB taxonomy): domain Bacteria; phylum Desulfobacterota; class Desulfuromonadia; order Geobacterales; family Pseudopelobacteraceae; genus Oryzomonas. The sequence continues at coordinate 3,492 of JBEKFJ010000115.1, read as the reverse complement.
GTTTCGCGGCTCAACCGGCGGCTTTTACCAGGTGCGTCAGCTTGATCATTGCATTCCTTTACTTACTAGACATTTGCCACAGAGCCACAGAGACACGGAGAACGTCAAAGACAGAATCTATTTTACTATCTATCTGCTTCTGATTTTCCTCTGTGTCTCTGTGCCTCAGTGGCAGAAGTAAGATTTTATCCGGTATCCTGTCTATTTCAGGTAGACCCGCGGTACCCGCTTGCTGATGCCGCAGAAGATCTCGTAGGGGATTGTACCGGCCAGGGCCGCCAACTCCTCGACATGGATGCAGTTCCCTGCGCCGTCAGACCCCATGAGGACCACCTCGTCCCCTACCGCGACGCCGGGGATAGTGGTCACGTCCAGCATGATCCAGTCCATGCAGACCGTCCCGGCCACCCGCGCTCTCTGCCCCCGGATCAGGGCCTCGCCCCGATTGGTGAGGGTGCGGGGGTAGCCGTCTGCGTAGCCCACCGGCACGCTGGCGATCAGGGTCTTGTCGGCGGCGGTGAAGCGGCGGGCATAGCTGATGGTCGTGCCCGGCTCCACCCATTTCAGCATGGCGATGCGGCTCTTCAGGCGCATGACCGGCCAAACGTCCAGCTTCCCCTGGAAATCGGGTGAAGGGATGGCGCCGTAGAGCACGATGCCGGGACGGACCAGGTTGCAGCCGGCGTTATCACTGAGCAAGGCGGCGGCGCTGTTGGCGATGTGGATGTAGCGCGGGGAAAACCCTGCCTTGCGGGCCTCGGCGACCACCCAGGCGAACCGCTCCGTCTGGATGCGGGTAAAGTGCCGGCCAGACTCGTCCAATTCGTCGGCACTGGCAAAATGGGAGACGATCCCCTCCAGGGCGAGATGGGGGAGGCGCTTCAGCTCGCCCAGGAATGCGGGGGCATCGGCATAGGATATCCCCAGGCGCCCCATGCCGGTGTCTATCTTGAGATGGACCTGGGCCTTGCGAAAGAGCTTGTCGGCGGCCAGGTTGAGTGCATGGGCCTGTTCCAGCGTGAAGAGGGCGGTGGAGATGTTGTAGCCGATGCATTTGCGCTCCTGGCCCGGATACACCCCTCCCAGGAGCAGGATCGGCTTGTCGATGCCGCTCTTGCGCAGTTGGATCCCCTCGGCCAGGAAGGCGACGCCAAAGGCGTTCACCCCCAACCCTTCCAGTTCGCGGCTGATGTCCATGAATCCGTGGCCGTAGGCGTCGGCCTTGACCACCGCCAGGATCTCCGTCCTGCGGGGGATGGCGGACCTGATGACCTGAAAATTATGGTGCAGTGCCGTGAGGTCGATTTCCGCAAAGGTCGGTCTGCTGTCGTACAATGTCGCGAGACTCCTTTTCTGAACCTTACCTGCGATAACAGAAGTGAAAGGTTCGCCACGGTTATTACCATGTCTGCCGGTGACTGTAAAGGGGGAGCAACGACGAAAGGGAAGGGGCAACCACCCTGATTTATATACCCATTGACAGTTGAGGTTAATTCCAGTAAGGTAAACAATGCAACAAGGCCCTGGGGGAGTTCGTACGAACTGAGATGATTCCGCGGGAATCAGACCCTTTGAACCTGATCCGGTTAGTCCCGGCGTAGGAAAGCGGCTTACACTGACTGTTCATCCTTATGAACCCGGCCGCCTGTATCAGACAGTGCGGCCTTTTTTATCACGGGGGATATGCCATGGGCGATTCCAGCAGACGGTTTCGTCTGGTCATCAACAACACGGCGCAATCATTTCCGCCGATCTCAGGCGTTTATCTGATCACCGACCGTGGGGACAACCTGGCTGAACGAGTGCGGACCGCCCTGCGTGGCGGCGTGGCGGTGCTGCAGTACCGCGCCAAGGACAAGGACCACGGGACGTGCCTTGAAGAAGGACACGAACTGAAAGATCTCTGCAAGCGCTTCGGGGCGGTCTTCATTGTCAACGACGACATCCGCCTGGCCAGGGAACTTGATGCCGACGGCGTCCACCTGGGCCAGGACGACGGCGGCATTGCCGAAGCACGGGATATGCTCGGTTCCGGCAAGATCATCGGCAAATCGACCCATAATCTGAACGAGGCCCTCCAGGCCGAACAGGAGGGGGCCGATTATATCGGTTTCGGTGCCATGTATCCGACCGACAGCAAGGTCATCACCCACATGCCCGGCACCAGCGGCCTTTCCGCCATTCGCGATCGCATCAAGCTCCCGGTGGTGGCCATCGGCGGCATCACCACCAGCAACGCCTGCAGGGTGATCGATGCCGGTGCCGATGCCGTGGCGGTGATCGCATCGGTGTTGTCCAACCCTCGCCCGGACATCGCGGCTGCCGAGTTGAAACTTCTCTTCAACCGCACCTGCCCCCATCCGCGCGGCTCCGTCCTGAGCGTGGCCGGCAGCGACTCGGGCGGCGGGGCGGGCATCCAAGCCGACATCAAGACCATTGCCCTCCTGGGGAGCTACGCCGCCAGCGCCCTGACCGCCCTGACCGCCCAGAACACACGGGGGGTTTCATCCATCCACGGCCTCCCCCCCTCCTTTGTCGCGGACCAGATAAATACTGTGCTGGCCGACATCCCGGTGGACGTCATCAAGACCGGCATGCTGCACACCGCCGCCATCGTCTCGGCCCTGGCCGAACTCCTGGCGGAGCGCACGGACCTTATCCCGCTGGTCATCGACCCGGTCATGGTCTCCAAGGGGGGCACGGTGCTGCTCGACCGCGAGGCGATCAACGTCATGCTCGATCAATTGCTGCCCCAGGCATACCTGCTGACCCCCAACATCCCGGAGGCCGAACGCCTCTTGGGAAGAGCGATCCGTTCCGAGGCGGAGATGGAGCAGGCAGCCCGTGACCTGCACGCCCTCGGCCCGGCCAACGTGCTGCTCAAGGGGGGGCATCTTACCGGCCGGCAATCCATCGACATCCTCTTTGACGGGTACGAATCACGGGAGTATGCAGCAGAGCGGGTCTTCACCAGCAACACCCATGGAACCGGCTGCACCTATGCCTCGGCCATAGCCTCGTATCTGTCCCAGGGAGAACCGCTCAGAAGTGCCGTGGAAAAAGCCAAGGAGTTCATCTCCGCCGCCATCCGCCTGGCACACCCCCTGGGCAAGGGGCACAGCCCGGTGAATCATTTTGCCGCGGCGCAGCGCCATGACCGGTAATCCATAACCCTGCTTTTTCTACGGAGCTTGCAATGACCCAACTGGAATTTGCCCGACGGGGCCTTATCACCGAACAGATGCAGACCGCAGCCGCAACGGAAGGGGTCACACCCGAGTTCATCCGCGATGGCGTGGCCGCCGGCACCATCGTTATCTGCCACAACATCAAGCATGCCAACGGCATCCCCCTGCCGGTGGGAGCCGGGCTGCGCACCAAGATCAATGCCAATATCGGTTCGTCCTCCGACGACTCTGACATGCAGAAGGAGTTGGAAAAGGCCCGCATTGCCGTGAAATACGGGGCTGACGCCATCATGGACCTGTCCAC
>JBEKFJ010000114.1:0-9506 GCA_050013355.1 Oryzomonas sp. | reverse complement strand
GACCATATTACTTCTAGTCCTAACCCCTTAGCAAAACCTGCTTCATAATAAACACCACCTCTTTGGTCAGTGAAATCCGCAAGTACGAAGCGACTACTTCGTATTTGAGCAATTATTTCATCGTCAATTTTGTCATTATGTTGTCGCAGGTCTACCCGATGAGGTTTATATCCGGCATTTAGAATACCCACAGATATTGAAGTGTCATAAACTAACCGCATTGACTCATCAAACCACATTGCAACAAATCCTTGCTGACTTTGTTGGTTTAGCTTCTTTAAAGTGTCTAAATGCGCCCATCCGTTTGGATCAATCTTGAATCTTATTGTATCACTAGTACTCGCTGCATCATTAATATAATCCATATTCTTGAGATATCTGATTGTCTCTTTGAATTCATCATAATTTAGTGCCCAAGCCATTGATAACCAAAAGACTTGAAAATCTAAAATATGTCCAGCATATTTAGTTTGTTTTTCAAGACCTAATAAAAATCTGTCTGACCTTTCATGAAATGAGGGTGTAGTGTTATTTAGTAAACTCTTTAAATTACCACTATTAATAAAAAAATCAGGGTTCTCTCTGAGCCAACTACATATGTTTGATAGTTGTCTATCACTATACTGATTTGCTTTTATAACAGCATAGGCACTGCTGGTAACTTTATAATCACCACATTGAGGACAGTTTACTTTCGAATACCCACCTAGATTTAAATACTCAATCTGTGAATCACAAAATAGACAGGGTTCCATGCGCGCCTCATAAAAAATAAAATAAGATCTCGACTTGGATACAATATTCTTCTAATTTAACAGTCAAACCTTAATCGATCATTTTGACCACCTTAAGCAGCATATATGGGAATTCAGGGTACATAATACCGATAATTGTGCCGGGTCAAGGTGAAATTTGTATTATGCCCCCCGCTTTGTCCCGCTCTTAGTGGCTAAAGGTCGCCGCGTATATGACGCGAAGCAGCTAGATTCGATAGCTTAGGCAAATCATCCATTTTAAGACTATCTGCAGGAGGTCCCGCTGAACTCTTTGCTAGTTGGATGATAAGCGCACGTACAGTTTGGTCAACCCATCCATGCTCTTCCGATGTTAGGGGCGACAGGTTTGCCTTACGGCCGATTGATGCATCACCACGAGTGGAAGACAGATCGCTTAACTTATGAAGTATCTGTTCCTCTGTGTTTAAGCTCCATGCTACCTGACTACATCCGTTCTTCCCCTTGAGCAAAGTAAAACAGAAATAAGCCATTGCTAGTAAGGGCTCACGTCCTTCCAGATACCCCACATACCGTTGCCACATGGTTTCAACGTCTGGGGAGATAACGAAATCTGCATCAGGAGGAGGTGGGTACTCAGCTATATGTCTAATCAGTATGGCATCGTCGATCGTTGATGTTAAACGCATGTTTTCTGTAATAAGTAAATTGACTCCTGGCGTTGGTGCACGATCAATTATATCAGTTTCTTGGTATATTATCCGAAGTCTTGGAATACACAGCCGGATACCTGCCTCAAGTTCCCATGCCCTTATATGAGTTTCAGCAGCTGCACAGGCAGCCTCTCGATCAGGGAAATGTATTCGCGGTCTGACGGTGATATCAGTGCCATTAATTGCGAAATCAAAATCAGCTAGTGTAAAGGACCGCTCATCAACGGGTGGGACATAGCTAACATTACCTAGTTCTAATCGATAGCGGATTGTTGATACATGTGGATCATTCATTTCGCTTAGATCGCTCCTTTAGCCTCCAACACCTGATTAGACAACGTTTTAACCGTAATATATTACGGGCGATCTTCCGCAAAATACCCAAATACCATCAATAAATTAGCATGTTATAATGGATATCCAGCAGGCTGCTGTGGAACGATATACAGGTTTTTATAAAAAGAGTCCATAGCAAGTTGCAACTTCACCCACCCCCTAACCCCCTCCCGTAAAGGGAGGGGGGACTTTTCAATGTGCAGGGTACTAGCCGCCCAGCCCACCAGACTCACCAGCAAAGAACGCAGCATGGTTGGAGGTAAACAGGGGCGGATCGTTCCTGAGGATCGCCGCCACGGCCGGGTCGCGCTTGAACTCCTTGTCAAGGAACCCCCGCACCTGTTTGCGGTCCCATCCCTTGGGATGGCGGAACGCGGTGTACAGGGACAGGTCCCCCTCGTAGAACGGGTCAATGCCGTATCCGGCCGCCTCATCGCCGCAGATCGGCATGTTGAACAGCGCCAGGTTCATGAAGGTGATAGCCTCCCGGTGGCGCACGACGAATTCCAGGGTGCGCCTTGCCGCGGCCTCGGTCTCGGCCGGGGTGCCGAACAGCAGGTAGAGGTAGACCCCGATCCCCGCCCTACACAGGTTTTCCAGTACCTGCGACGCCTCCCCGATATCGATCCCCTTGTTCAGCCTATCAAGCACCCCCTGGTCGCCCGATTCCAGCCCCAGCTTGAGCATCACGCACCCCGACCGCTTCAGGGCCCGGCAGAAATCCGGGTCGGCCAACTCCGGGCCGAAGCGGGCGAACCCGTACCAGGGGACGCCGGTCGGATTGGCGGCCAGTGCCCGCAGGAACGCCGGGCTTACGGCATTGTCCAGCAGGTGCAGCAGCACCGGGTTGGTCTGGGCTGTGAGGGCGTGCAGGTCGGCCAGGGCCTCTGCGACGGGCAGCGGCGTGTAGCGGTTCCCCTCGGCCCGCTCCGGGCAGAAGGAACAGCGGTTCCAGTAACAGCCGCCGGCAGTGCTGTAGGGGAGGATGAAGCCGGGAGAGAGATAGTCGTGCATCGGCAGAAGGGTGTAATCCGGCATGGTGTGCCGCACCTGGGCGGCATCAGAGCCCAGGAGTTCCAGCAGGGGTATCTCCCCCGGCCCCCCTATCAGGTGATCTAAAAGCCCGCTGAAGGGGTTCTTCCAACCCGGCTGCCGCAGCCACGAGGTGATAAGCCCGCCCCCCAGGACGATGCGCATGCCGGGGAATTGTTTCCTCACATGGCCGATCATGGCAAAGGTGCACAGGGCCTGGCTCAGGTAGTTCAGGGAAAAGCCGACCGTGGCGCACCCGTCGAGCCATCCCTCGAAACCCTTGCTGAACCAGGGATAAAAGGGGTTCTGCTCGGGATGCCCGGCGCTGAAGAGCAGGTCAGCGCTTCGCAGGGGGGAGAGGTGGGGGTGCTGGTAGTCCGCCAGCCCGGCGATCGCGCCGCTCGATTGGCCGGCAACGGCCAGCAGGCGGTTCAGGTCGCGGACGGCCCGGCTGTAGCGGGCGGGGGAGTGGTAGAGTTCGCTGCCCCTCAGGTCGGCCAGGTGTCGGGCGCGGTCCTTGATGGCCCGGCGGCTCCAGGTGTCGTCGGCGTCGCAGGGCTGTTCAAGGAGCCAGAGTATGCCCTCCAGGTTGGCGTCCAGCACGCGGCAGGGTATGGAGCGGCTGTGCAGGGCCGCCGCGAGTTGCGCTATGCCGGCCGGCGGCTCGCATGGCTTGGCAATGGGAGGGAATATGAGGAGCATGGAGCCATTATGATGAATACACGGTGGCATGGCAAGTGCCACGGCCGTGCCGGTCAAAGTGGACCAATCTCCACCTCATCCATTATTTAGGTCCCCTCCCCCAGCGGGGGAGGGCTAGGGAGGGGGAAAAGAAGCGGCAGGGGGTGATCCTCCCGGCCGGGATATCCCCAGGCACCGTCCGAACCTGGCGCGTTACGGCAAAAAAATCCCCGCGACCAGGAGGGGGTCGCGGGGTGCCTTATGGGCAAGTCGTGTTATTAATGAGACGATGGAGCCTGCGATTCGGTTACATACCCAGGGTTTTTTTTTAATAATAGGGCTTACTTTGTTACAATCACCTGTAAAATCAACGAGACAGTTGCCGGAGCGCCGGTAATGCTCTACTATGAAAAGTACGATAAGAAAAACGGCTCGTTTCTGACGTGCTATCCTGGGAACAGGTGAAAGGATACGATATGGGTGAAAACGAAATGAACGAGAAAAACGAGGCGGTCATAACACCGCACGATACGAGATACCTGTTTGTGCTCCCGTTCTCAACGGACCGGCTGCTGGCGCGGCGTTTTCTCGCGAGCGACCGGCATATTGCCGGCAACATCCGCTTCGGCAAGATCCTTGAGACCCTCGACAAGGTGGCAGAGAATACCGCCCTAGCCTACGTCAACAGGTTCTATCCCGAGGCGAGGGTCGTCACTGCCGCCATCGACAGTGTGGTGGTAAGGAATCTCGCCGATACCACCCACGACCTGGTCTTTTCCGCCCAGATCAATCATGTCGGCCGCTCTTCCATGGAGGTCGGCATACGGATCGAATGTCTGGGAGCTGGGTGGGGCCACCTTGCGACGTGCTATTTCACCATGGTCGCCCGTTCGACGGAGGATGGCGAGGCGAGGAGCCTGACCCTGCCGCCGTTGACCTATGCCCAGGAGATCGAGGTGAGGCGATACAAGAAGGCGGAACAGCGCCGCCAGGCATACCGGGACAGCCTGGCAAAGGCGGAAGAGATGTCGTCTCTTGAGGAGTACCTGTTTCTCAAGAAGATGCACAAGGAGCAGGAGGCGAAGGATTTCTGCGGGACACGCGTCGGCCAGTTGGTGCTTCAATCGACGCAGCGGGCGTATCCGGAGCAGGAAAACGTGCCCAAGACCGTATTTGGCGGCTACCTCATCCGCAGGGCCTACGAACTGGCCGCGCTCACCGCGGAGATGGTCGCGCCCGACAGGGTGGTGCCGTGCCAGGTGAACCGGATAAACTTCAACCAGCCGGTCTTTCTCGGCGACCAGCTCAGGTTCATCGCACGGGTGGTCTACACGGGCAAGACGACGATCACCGTCCAGTCCGATATCGAACGCTTCAGCCGGGGCGCGGACGACAAGGCGCTTTCCAACTCCTGCCTGTTCACGTTCAGAAACGTGGACAGCGACATGCAGCCGCAACCGGTGCCGCCCATCTATCCGGTCACCTATGCCGAGGATGCGCGCTACCTGAACGCGTACCGGCAGAGGGTGGATTGATAGCATCGGAACAGTATCCCCCACTTTGACCAGGAGGCATGACATGGCATGCATGCATAAGACGAACAGCAGCACCACGATGGGCTTGCTTGTGTCGCTTCTCGCGCTGTTTCTCCTCTGCCCGGCCATGGCCGGCGCGGCCGGGGGATTGCAACCGCTGTCCATCACCATGGAGGGCTATGAGTATCCGTACCCGGTGGCGTTTCTCCCCTTGACCATCGAGGGGCAGGATCTTCGTATGGCATACATGGACGTTCCGCCGGAAGGGCGGCCGAATGGCAGGGCGGTTGTGCTGCTGCACGGCAAGAATTTTTCCGGAAACTATTGGAAGGACACCATCCGCGTTCTGACCCAAAGCGGTTTTCGGGTGGTGGTGCCGGATCAGCTCGGTTTCGGGAAGTCCTCAAAACCCAATATCCACTACAGCTTCCATCTGCTGGCCGCCGCAACCAGGAAACTCCTCGATACGCTCGGCATCAGGCAGGTTGCCGTGGTCGGTCATTCCATGGGCGGCATGTTGGCGACCCGCTTCACCCTGATGTATCCCGGGGCGGTCACCCACCTTGTTCTGGAAAATCCCATCGGCCTGGAGGATTACCGAGCAATCGTGCCGTATGTTGCGCTAGAGGAGGCCTACCGGGGAGAGTTGAACGCCACCGAGGAGAGTATTCGGGCCTACCACAGGACCTATTACACGGCCTGGAAGCCGGAGTATGACGAGTACGTCATGATCGCGGTCCGCTGGAGATTGAGCGGCGAATATCCTCGCCTGGCCATGTCGTCTGCGCTCACCTACGAGATGATCTATGAACAGCCGGTCTGCCACGAATTCGCCGACATCAGGGCCAAAACACTCCTGGTGATCGGACAGGCCGACCGGACCGTGGTGGGCAAGGCAAGGGTTAAGAAGGAACTGCTACCCCAGGTCGGCCAGTATCCGCAACTGGGGAGAAAAACCGCCGCTCTCATCCCCGGAGCGATGCTGGTGGAGGTGCCCAATGTGGGCCATATCCCCCATTTCGAGGCCAAAGAGCGCTTCCACCGGGAATTACTGGCGTTTCTGGCGCAATAACAGGCTGTTGAAAAACTATTGCGGAGAGCCGTCTGCGGCGTTGCGCGGTACTCGCAATCTCGACTAACTGCCTGTTATGCCTCGGCTGCTCCGTTCCGTGCGCCTGGCAGCCGGCCTTCCTCATAACGTTTTTCAGCAGCCTGAAGTTTTAGCGCCTATTGCCAGGCAAAGGCCTTTTTAGGGGATTTCATGATCTTTTTGCCGGGGACGATATACCAGAGAAACGTGGCGGGCTTCTCAAGCGCCTGGTTTGTCTCGTCCTTGTCGATGTCCAGTTCCAGCGCGACGCAGCTACCCTTCTTCAGTGCGACCGGGTCGCGGGTATCCAGCAGGCTGGCCACCAGGGAGCCGAGTTGCGGCTCGTGTCCCACGATCATCACCCGTTTTGCATCCTTTTGTTGCAGGATGTGGCGGGTAAGCTCACCAATGTCGCCGTCCGGCTGGAGCAATGTAGTTATGAGGGTCCTGTTTTTCCGGCAGGCCCGCCGGGCTGCAACCTCTGCCGTTTGGACCGCGCGCACGAGCGGGCTCGACAGTATGAGGCGCGGTTTATGTCCGTGATTCGCGATCCTCTCGATAACCTTGTTGATGTCGGCTCTGCCCTGTTCCGTCAGATAACGCCACTCGTCGCTGATCCCGTCCGATTTTTCCACCGCCTCCCCATGCCTGAGAACGTATAAAATCATTGCCCCTCCCCTGACGCGTAATTTGTAAATTATAGGCTCAACGAGGTTTTTTGCAACTTCATTCGAGTTTGTAACACGGTGGCAACAATGGACGCCGCTCTGTCACCTTCTCGAAAAAACCAACAATCCTGCCGTATGTATCCCCCGTCCCTGCATATGTCCAGGCCGTAATGTCGCAAACATATTTCCTTGCAGCAACCCGACTGTAACATTCCGCGAGTATGTTCACGGTGAAAAATGGACGACTGCGGAGGTACGCGAGCCGGAGTCGGTCGGCAAGGATGAATGTGGATTCATGACAGTTCAAGGCAACCAACATATCCCCTCACTCGGTGCAATCATGAGGAGTGCGGCACCGGTCTCGTGCGGCATGGCGGTCAATGATGTCGCTGCCCTCTTTCAGAAGGATTCGTCCTTGCTGATGATACCGATTATTTGCGATGGTGCGTTCGAGGGGGTCATCAGCCGCAAGGATCTTTTCATTCGCCACCTTTCACGGCCGTTTGCCATGGATCTGTTCGGCAGAAAGCCGATCAGCACTCTCATGAGCGTTGCGATGTTGCAGTTATCCCCCGAGAGTGATATCAACACCGCCCTGGCTCACCTGCTGGAACATGACCCTGATCTGGACGCCGATTCGTTTCCGGTCACACAGGATGGGGCGTGTGTCGGGATCGTGCATGTCGCCGAGCTTCTGATGGCCATATCAAAGTCACAGGCCGGCCTTCTTGCCACCCTTGAGACCCTGAGCGCCAGGATCCGTGAAGAGGTTGAAAAGGCCCGTCAGATCCAGAGGGATCTGCTCCCCCCTTCCTCATGCAGCTACGCCGGCATGGTGCTGGATGCGGTGCTTATCAACTCCTCCGAGATCAGCGGCGATGTGTATGATTATTTCTTCATCGACCAGGACCGGCTGGGGGTCATGGTGGGGGATGTGAGCGGCCACGGCGTCCAGTCCGGCATGGTCGCCACCGCTGCCAAGGCCGGATTGCATCTGATGCTCGACGGGGGCGCCACAACGCCGGGGAAACTGCTGGGGGGGATGAACAAGGCCGTGTGCGCCACTGCGTCCAACTCCCTGATGATGACCGCGGTTGTTGCCGTCATTGATCGCACGGCCAATAAGATGTTCCTTGCCAATGCCGGACATAACTATCCGTTCCAGTACCGGTCGTCCGACGCGGCCGTTGCCATGCTGGACGGCACCGGCGGTTTTCCGCTCGGCTTTGACATGGCCAGCGAATACAACGAGATTGAGATCGATTTCCGGTGCGGCGACCGGCTGATACTATACAGCGACGGCATCGTCGAGGCCAGCAACGGGGAGGGGGAGGAGTTCGGCTATGAGCGTTTCACCAGCTATACGCAGCAGAACTCCGGAAAAAGTCCGGAATCCTTCCGGCTCGGATTGCTTGAAAAGGTGCGCGCTTTCAGCGGCACCGAATGCTTCGAAGACGACGTTACGCTTTTGGTCGTTGACGCAGAGCAGGCTTTGTGATTGGAAGGCTTCAAAAAAAATATCAAAGAGAGACCATCAACATGTTTAGTCTGAGCAAGCATGGCAGGGTCATATGTGCCGGGCCTGAAAACCTCAGTGGGGGGCTATCTCCTGCTTAAACCCGATTCATGCGAATATGGAGCGACATGACATGGAACAGCAACTAAAGATTGAGATCAAAAAAGGAAGCACGAGCGATACGGTTCATTTTCATGGCAATATCGACAGCCACGCCGAGAGCCACTTTGATGATCTGATCAAAACTGTATCGAAGAGAATTGTGGTCTTCGACTTCAGCAGCGCGGGCCGCATAAATTCCATGGGAATCGCCCTGCTGCTCCGTTCGATCAAGAGCCTCAAAACGGAGAAGGGTGCGGAGATCAGCATCCAAGGGGCCAATCAGATCAATACCATGCTCTTCAAGATGACCGGCATCTATCTGCTGGCGCCCGAGACAAAGCATTTGTAATCAAGGAGTTATTTTCATGTGGAATCCAGGAAGAAAGTGGCGGATCTTAGATTATTCAGAGCTTGACCAGCAAATCGATAAATTCCGTCAACTTGCTGTAGAGTACAAAAAAAGCAACACGAGTTATTACGGCGAATATCTGTCGCGCATTCTGTTCAGCGAGTAGTTCCGCTTGATCTTCCCCCGCCGCCCGGCGGGGGAAGCCCACCCCGCATCCCAATCCACTCTCAGTAGAGGCGTTGTATTCACTGCCCGGCCGTGGTATATGTAGCCATTCGGCTCTGCTTATTCTTTTCGGAAAAGGTATCCCATGTCCCTCGCAGACCAGGTCTTGAACGGCGACATCCGCGCAGCGGCGCGGATGATGCGCGACATCGACGACGGCCGCCCCCATGCGGTGGGGGAGTTGAAACGACTCTACCCGCACACCGGCAAGGCATATATCATCGGCATCACCGGTCCGCCGGGAGCCGGCAAATCAACCCTGGTGGACCAACTGACGGCCTCCTTCCGCAAGAAGGGGAAGAGGGTCGGCGTGGTGGCCATCGACCCCACCAGCCCCTTCACCGGCGGAGCCATCCTGGGTGATCGCATCCGCATGAACCGTCACGCCTCAGACGAGGGTGTATTCATCCGCAGCCTGGCCACCCGCGGGGCCATGGGTGGCCTGTCCCGTTCCACATCCGATGTGGGCCTGGTCATGGATGCCATGGGGATGGAGGTCATCATCATCGAAACCGTCGGCGTGGG
>JBEKFJ010000113.1:0-9506 GCA_050013355.1 Oryzomonas sp. | reverse complement strand
CCAATGTCGATGAATGTGCCCATGGCCTTGTCTCCTTTCCGTCTGTCCTTGCATCCCCACGCCTGTTACCACCAGCGATCCGATGAGTATACTTCATTTGGCCGATTGTAAACGGACTAGCCAAAAATACAATTACCGACTTAAATTAGCCAGGCAATTATTGGCTACTTAAACTGGCTAGGTTTCCTCGATATCCCGCCAGGCAACCTCTTCTCATGACCGACGTAGTAAATCCGCTACGTCTCTCAATCGCAACAGTTATTTAGGGAAGCAGGTCACAGCGAATAAACGGAACAAGAAAGAATTATTGCAATTGGAGGTATAATGAAACTAAGTTCAGATACATGCCATCGCCCAATAAACGCCAGTGTCTGATCGCGTCAGTATGTGAGGTAATAGGAGAATCCATGAAAGAGAACTGCCCAAGCGACACTGCACTGCGAGTTGCATTTCGGCGCGCCGCCCACCAGATTCTGGATGATCCAAAGGTCTTTGATGACCCTCTCGCCCTTCGCATTCTTGGTGTGGAAAAAGTGACCGCATTAGAGCAAAGGCCGGAGTGGCTGGAAGAGACTGCGCTATCACGTGTGCTTCGGGCCTCATTGGCTGCACGCAGCCGATATGCTGAAGACGAACTGCAAAATGCCGTCGTGCGGGGTGTCCAACAGTATATAGTTCTTGGTGCTGGTCTCGATACGTTTGCCTACAGAAATCCTTATCCCGATGGTGTCCTGAATGTCTTCGAAGTTGACCATCCGGCCACACAGAACTGGAAACGGGCTCGCTTTGAGGAATCGGGAATTTCTGTGCCCAAAACACTCACTTTTACCCCAATGGATTTTGAATCGCAGACGCTTGCTGAATGCCTTCTGCAAGTCGGTTTCGATCCACGTAAAGGCACCTTCATCTCATGGCTAGGGGTAACTGCATATCTGACAGACAGCGCTATCACCGCGACGCTTCAATTCGTATTATCTTTAAGGGCAGGCAGCGGAGTAGTTTTCGACTACTTGATTCTGCCCTCGCTTCTCAGTCCAACCGAACGCCAGGTCTTTAATAGTCTGGCAGATCGCGTGGCCCTGGCAGGCGAACCCTTTAAGAGTTTCTTCGATCCTTCCACCCTCAAGAGTACCTTAAAGGCTATGGGATTCCGTCAGATCAAGGATATCGAACCCGAAGAAATGAATACAAGGTATTTTCAGGGACGATCAGACAAATTAAGAGTCGGCAGGCTCGCGCACATAATGAATGCTCGGATCTGAGCAAACGATTACGCACAACCCATCATTCCACCGGATGCCTTCCTTGCCTGACAGGAATACCCAACAGGTTGTTGAAAATCGTCATGAGGAGGCTGGTATGCAAGGCGCATGCGAGCGAGGAAGCAAGGCGTATCCCTCGGACGCCCCCGCTTTTGAGCGAACGGCAACGCCGCAGACCAGCACCGGAGTATATTTTCAGCAGCCTGCTAACGGCCGCCGGTCCAACTATCCTGCTATTACAGGGTGTTGCACGATTTTTGTAGACGAATGACCGCAATCTCTCGTACCTTATAGGAAGAGACAACGGCGATCCAGCCGCATCATTACACAGGAAAGGCATTACACATGACACAGGCAAAACAAGGCGACAAGGTTAAAATCGACTACACCGGCACGCTGGAAGATGGTACCGTTTTTGATTCAACCCTGGAGAGCGAGTGCGACACCGAGGATTGCGGCTGCGAGGAAGATGGCGACTGCGGTGATGATGATTGCGGTTGCGGCTGCGAAACCGGGCCAATGGAGCTGACCATCGGCCGCGGGGAATTGTTTCCCCTGATCGACGAGGCCTTGGTCGGCATGGCTCCGGGCGATAAGAAGACCGTCGTTATCCCGGCCGCGGACGCCTTTGGCGAATACGACAAGGAGCGGGTCTTCACCGTACCGCGCGGCGATCTCCCGGACGACCTCGACCCGGTGGTCGGCGATGAACTCGTGCTTGCCAATGAAGATGAGGAGGAGTTGGGCGTGTCGGTCATTGACGCAAACGCGGAAAGCGTCACATTCGACGCCAACCATCCCCTGGCAGGAGAGAACCTCACCTTCGAGGTGTCACTACTGGAGATACTGTAAGGCGTTGCTCCATTACGGAAAAGGGCTACAGGACATAAAATTACTGAGGCCCGCGAAGTTGTGCGGGCCTTTCATTTTGGCTGCTGCATACCGCCTCCATGACCCCTCCCAACAGATCGCTTGACAGAGCCTGTCAAAAGCTGCTATGTATATATTAATTAGCAGTACCGGATATCACGTCATCGTAGGCCCCGGAATAAGCCGGGGTTTTTTTTTGCACAACCACCAGAACAGAGAGGCACGTATGGGATTCACCCATTTCAAGTTTCACCCGGCAGTAGCAGCCGGCATACGCGAGGCAGGCTACTCGCACCCGACACCGATCCAAAAAGAAGCAATGCCCATGGTTATGGAGGGCCGTGACGTACTCGGCCTGGCCCAGACAGGGACCGGCAAGACTGCCGCCTTTGCGCTGCCTATACTCGATCGGCTGAGCAAAGGGCCGCGCCATGTGACCCGTGCACTGATCATAGCCCCAACACGGGAGCTTGCGGAGCAGATCGAGGCTGCCTTCCGGCTGTTCGCCGGGCAGACCGGCCTGAAAAGTGCAACGGTTTACGGCGGTGTTGGTCAAACACCCCAGATTGCCGCCCTCAGAAAAGGCACCGAGATCATCGTGGCCTGCCCGGGACGGTTGCTGGACCTCATGCAACAAGGGGTAGCGGTGCTCGACAACATCGAGGTGCTCGTCCTTGACGAGGCGGACCAGATGTTCGACATGGGATTTCTGCCCACGATCAAGAAGATTCTACAGAAGCTTCCCCCAAAAAGGCAGACCCTGCTTTTTTCGGCAACCATGCCGGACGAGATCAGAAAACTGGCCGAAGAGATGCTGAAGAACCCCGTGACCGTGCAGGTCGACAAGATCAAGCCTGCCGCCACGGTGCGGCACGCCCTGTATCCTGTCGAACAACACCTGAAAACGGCCTTGTTGATGAAGATACTTGAAAAGCATACCGAAGGCTCCGTACTGGTCTTCACCAGGACAAAACACCGGGCCAAAAGGGTTGGCGAACTGCTGGTCAAGGCCGGCTATCAGGCCGCGTCACTGCAGGGCAACCTCTCCCAGGGCCGGCGCCAGGAAGCCATGGATGGCTTCAGGGACGGCTCGCACCGGATTCTGGTTGCGACCGATATCGCTGCCCGGGGGATCGACGTGTCATTGATAGGATTGGTCCTGAACCTGGATATGCCGGAGACGGCCGAATTTTACGTGCACAGGATCGGACGAACCGGCAGGGCGGAACGCACCGGGGAGGCGATAACGTTCGTTACCAGGGATGATGCCGGTTCCATCAGGGCACTTGAAAAGCTGCTTGGCAAACAGATCGAGCGGAAGACGGTGCAGGATTTTGACTACACTATTCCGCCCCCCTTGAAGGATGAAGAATTCAAGAGACACGCACATGAGCAGGGCAACCGAAGGCCGGCCCCGAAACCCGGCGCCGGACAGCAGGCCAAACCCACTGTCAGGGGCTCAGGACCATTCCGGACCAAGAGCGAGGTTGCCGGCGAGGAAACAAAGACAGCCAACGCACGACCGGCGGCAAAAACGGGCGCCAAACCCGAAGCCGGGCGCAGCGGACAGCAGCGGCCACAGCGAAGAGACCCCAGCAGCAGGGCTTGAATACGATCACGTCAGCGGGCCACCACTTCTTAGTTTTACGCGCATAGAAGGGGTTATTTTATCATAAAGCCAGGCGACATCCAGAGATTGAACCTTGGATGCCGCTTGGCTTTATGCTATTCTCTGTCATTCTCATGCCCAGAAAGATCTCCACAATTGTTGTCCCGGCGGCCGTTCTTTTTGCCGCCTGGGTCATCGTCTTCCAGATCCCCCGGCTTTCTCCGGAAAAGCAGGGCTTGGTGCCCCTTGCTCCCTACCTTTTGTACATCGTGGGGATGCTCCTTGCCTGCCATTTCCGGCGGGGGCGGGTATTCCTGGCCCTGCTGGCCGTGGGGGTCTGCTATTACCTCATTCGCACCCAACTCGCCCACGGCACCGACACCCCGGAGGCATGGCTGACCTATCGTGTCCTGGCAGTTGTCGTGCCCTTCAATATCCTGCTCATTGCCCTGATGAGCGAAAAGGGATTTTGGAGTGCGGCGGGGCGCATGCGTCTGGTGTTCTTTGCCGTGCAGACCGGTGCGGTATGGATGACGGTCCGCTTTGACCATCATGCCCTGTGGGTCGCCTTGACGCAGCCGATTGTCCACTGGCCGGCGCTCGAGCGCTTCGCCATGCCGCAACTGAGCCTGATCCTGATCCTCCTGGCGGCATGCGTTGCCGTGCAACGGGCCGTTTCCCTCGGCTCTCCCATCGAGGGGAGCATGTTCGCCTGCTGCGTCACCCTCTACGTTGTGTTCAGGTGGATGTGGTCCCCCCATGTGCCGGAGACATTCTGCGCCGCTTCCGCCCTCATCCAGATCATGGCCGTCATCCAGGACTCCTACAACATGGCGTTTCGCGACGATCTCACCGGCCTGCTTTCCCGCCGCGTGCTCAACGAGCAACTGACGGGTCTGGGGGGCCGTTACGCCATCGCCATGGTGGATGTGGACCATTTCAAGGGTTTCAATGACACCTATGGCCACGATGTGGGGGATCAGGTGCTTAAGATGGTGGGGGCACGCCTGATGAATATGACGGGAGGCGGTTCCCCGTTCCGCTACGGCGGCGAGGAGTTCACGGTGCTGTTTCCCGGCAAGAGTGCCAAGGATGCGCACCCGCACCTGGAGCGGCTTCGCCAGGCCATTGCCGATTACCGCATGACGTTGCGCGGGGAAGACCGGCCCAAGGACGAGGAGCGGGGCAAGAGCCGCCGCTCGGGATCACACAGGTCAGGCGAGGTGTCGGTTACGGTCAGCATCGGCGTGTCCGAAGCGGGAGAACGGCACAGAACACCCCATGACGTGCTCAAGGCGGCCGACGAAGCGCTCTACAGGGCGAAAAACAAGGGCCGGAACCAGACTTGTCTCGCGGGTGGCAGATGAGGACACTGGCTGCCAACGCGGACAATACGGACCTCGGCACCATTGGGGCGCCCGCGGCCTCCCCTCCCACCGCCACACCTCCGCTCCCCTGGCATTCGGGCCATCCCCCCCTGATGCTGGCACCCATGCAGGGGTTGACCAACCAGGCCATGCGGCGGCTGTTCATCAACTGGGTCCGGCCAGACACGGTCTTTACCGAATTCATGCGGGTCAATGCCGCTGCCCCCGTACGCCGGCTCTCGGCGGCCGACCTGCGAGAGATCGCCCCTCAGGAGGGAGGGGTGCCGCTGGTTGTACAGCTGATCGGCCACGGCTGCGAAGCCCTGGTATCCGCCGCCCGTTCCGCCCAGGCCGCCGGGGCCGTGCACATCAACCTCAACTTGGGCTGCCCCTACGGAAGGATGACCAGCGGGCTGACTGGCGGCGGCATGCTGCAACGCCCGGAACTGCTGGAGGAACTCATCTTCTCGCTGCGCAACACCATTACGGGAAGCTTTTCCGTCAAGCTGCGCGCCGGCTATGATGATCACGAACAGATATTCGGGCTGCTCCCCCTCTTCGAAGCTGCCGGCGTGGATTTCCTCGTGCTGCATCCCCGCACGGTGGTCCAGGAATACCAAGGGCTGGCGGACCATGCCGTCACCAGCCGCGTGGTACGGCATACCCGGCTACCGGTGATCGCCAATGGCGACATCCGCACCGCCGCCGACGGTGCTCGACTGCTGGAGGAAAGCGGCGCCGCAGGGCTCATGCTCGGCAGGGGTGCCATTGCCGACCCGTTGCTGTTCGAACGGTTGCGCGGTCAAGCCCCCGCCGAACCGGCCAGGACTGAACGGGCAGCCATGCTGCGACGTTACCTGCAAGAGCTTCTTTCGCGTTACGGCGAGTTGTTTTGCGGGGAGACCCAGGTCCTGAGCAAGGTTAAGGGGGTGTTGGCAACCTGTGACGACGCCGACTTCGAACATGCCGTCCGGCAGCTCCGCAAGGCCAGGACGATTGCAGCGTTCAGCAACCGGCTCGCCGAACTGCAGTAGGCCATGGAAACATCACCACCATTCTTTGATCCCAAACACCTGATCGAGCTGGCCGGGGCACGCATGCCCTTCGGCAAGTACCAAGGACGGCTGTTGATCGACCTGCCCGAGCCCTACGTGGTCTGGTTCTCCCGGCAGGGCTTTCCCAAGGGCAAGCTGGGCGACCAGTTGCGGACGGTATACGAGATCAAGGTCAACGGCCTGGAATACCTCTTCGATCCGTTGCGCTAGGCAAAGATCTGCCTGGAGCTTGTCAAACGTTTACTTTGAGGTATGTTTTTCTCAGGGGGAAAAGCCCCATCCGAGATGTTACGAGAGGAGCAAGCCCATGGAAGATACCGCTTTCAAGGCCATGATCGTTGAGGAGCCACAAAAGGGAACCTTTACGCGCCGGATAGGGGAACGGCGGATCAGCGACCTTCCGCCGGGAGAGGTCGTGGTCAGGGTCCACTATTCGTCGCTCAACTACAAAGATGCCCTTTCCGCAACCGGCCATCCCGGCGTAAGTCGCAACTTTCCCCACACCCCCGGTATCGATGCGGCCGGCGAGGTCGCAGCCTCTTCGACGGGCACCCTTGTTCCCGGAGATCGGGTGATTGTTACCGGCTATGACCTGGGCATGAACACCCCGGGCGGTTTCGGCCGGTACATCCGCGTACCCGCGGCATGGGTGCTGAAACTGCCGCCGGGCTTGAGCCTCCGGGAGAGCATGATACTCGGCACAGCTGGGTTCACCGCCGCACTTTCGGTGCTTCGGCTCATGGAAGCGGGGGTGAGGCCGGGGAGCGGCGATATCGTCGTCAGCGGAGCCACCGGCGGCGTGGGGAGCATTGCCGTCGGCCTGCTGGCAAAAGCCGGCTACCGGGTTGTGGCGGCCAGCGGCAAGACACATGAACGGGAGTTCCTCACCTTGCTCGGGGCCGCAGAGGTCATCGGCCGCGACGAACTGCTGCAGGGGAGCGAGCGGCCGCTCATGAAGGAGAGGTGGGCCGGCGCCGTGGATGTGGTGGGGGGAACCACCCTGGCGGCGATCCTCAAAGCGACCCGTTACGGCGGGACCGTCACCTGCTGCGGCCTGGTCGGTTCCACGGAACTTCCGGTCAATGTCTTCCCCTTTATCCTGAGGGGGGTGGGCCTATTGGGGATCGATTCGGTTGAATGCCCCATGGGACCGCGCATAACCGTCTGGAACCGGCTGGCCAACGACTGGAAATTGAACTCCCTTGACGAATTGGCCGTCGAGTGCCGTCTTGACGAGTTGGAACAAAAGATCCAGTCCATGCTGCACGGCGGGCTCCGGGGCAGAACCGTCGTCAACCTGACGGACTGAACACCGTTCATTGCCTCGCTAGTGTCCCGAGCGGTTAGTAGTGGGAACTAACCGCATGAGACACACTAGTTACCTCCCCTAGGCGGCTAAAGGCCGCCTTTTCGCGTCCAGCCTGCGCCGTTCTCTGGCTGCCTTTTTTCTTCAATCGTGCCAATTTACGCCCATTCCATTCAGTATCCCTCTAAACCATGATGCAAACCTGCCGTGAAAGCACTGGCTTGCCACTGGATTACAAAATATCGTTTGTTTTATTTTTCCATAATATTTCAGTACGTTAAAGTAAAGCTAAATCTTTATATCAATCAAAAATAAAAAACATATCTAATCAGTAATACAACAATCGTGTAACATTTTGTTTTATTTGGTTAATATTGGTATTACCCCTTGCATTTCCAAGATACACCGTTTATAGTTTTACTAAACTTACGATATGGAAAAAAGGAGAAGAATAATGACGTGCCCGGTATGCAACACCAATGAACACTATTTCGGGATCGATTCGGCTGCGGATGGGTCTGCCGAGAATGTGGTGACCTGCCTGTTCTGCGGAACGACTCGGACAACGAATAGTATGCTGACGGAGACCATCAAAAACGGCAAGGAAAAGTCCTTTCTCAAGGCATTCTCCAAGTATGCCGAAGACGACGACCTTCATCTGGCGGCGTAGCTATCCGACGGAGTAATACCAATTTCAAATCAAGGATGAAATCAAGGCGACGAGGATTGAGGTGACGGAGGCGTAGTGGTAAGTGCGTTGAGAAGCCGAAGACGAGCCAACACAGACAGCGCCTTGATTTGGAATTGGTATAAGACGTACGGAACGAGAAAAGGCGGCCCATGGCCGCCTTTTCTCGTTCCGGCTCCATCTCTTGCTGCACGGCAGGGGCGCCGGTGAAGAGGGTATCTTGAATGGGAACAGGGGATTACTTGGCTGAATAGGGGGAAACGGCCTCCCGGCACACCCCGAGCGAACCCTTCGCACAGATCCTGCCGTCCTGCCAGATGGCACCGTCCAGGATGGCATTTTCCAGGTTCGCACCGATCATACCGCTTAACTTAAGGCTTGCCATCCTCAGGTTCGCACCGGCAAGGTTGGCCCGCTCCATGTCAGATTCCCCCAGGTCGGCCCGCTCCAGATTGGCATTGCTCAGATCGACGCCTTTCAGGTTGCACTTGCTGAGATTAACGCCCACCAGGTTGAGGCCGCTCAGGTTTTTGCCCGACAGGTCCCTGCTTGTCCTCAAGAGCGCCATAACCTCCACGCCGGAGAGCCTTTTGCCGGGGGCGGTCTCGCCTGCCTCCTGAAGCGCCTTGCGCAAAGCCTTACGCTTGGCCGGCGCCTTTTTCTTTTTTCTCTTCTTGGGGACAACCGCACCCACCGTCTTTTGGGGAGCCGGCGAGATCTGATCGGCCGGCGCCGGGGTAGCTGAATCGCCGGCCCCAATGGCCCCCTCCGCCGCCAGCACCGCCGAAGAGGGAATATTCGCCAGGGAAAAAGCCCCATAAATAACTGCAGCAACAACAACTACCCTGAATATCGTCATGATCCACCCGCCTCGATGCCTGAGAAATAGTGCCTGATAGTACCATGCCGGCGGAAAAAAGCAAACAACCAGCGCATGCCGGCCGCATGGCCACCGATTCGGGCTTGCAGCTCAGTAATGGCCGAGGGAGAGTGTCACGGCCACAAGAAGCGGGAAGAGATTGAGATACGGGAAGAGGAATCTTTCGGAACGGGCCAGGGAGATAACGGCCAGCGGCAACGGAAAGACGGCGTACCAGAAGGCGACGTGCTGCCCGATGATGCCGAAGGCGGGCAATAGCATGGCTGCGGCAATCAAAGCGACCATCCAGAGCCAGAACAGGCCGGCCTCCCTGACCGGGGGACAAAAGAGCGGGATGCCGGTGGAGAGGTAGTCGGCGGCGTGGCGGCGTTGAAAGAGCCAGAAATGGGGGATCTGCCACAGGTACAGAATCCCGGCCAGAAGCATGGCCCGATAATCCCCAGGGCTTCCCCCGGCCAGGCACCAGCCG
>JBEKFJ010000112.1:0-9513 GCA_050013355.1 Oryzomonas sp. | reverse complement strand
TCTTGTTTGCCCTACTCCCGGTTTTCTCCGTGTCTCTGTGACTCTGTGGCAAATGCTTTTTCAAGGTTAGCTGGTCACGAAGACGATATTTACTCCGAAGGCCTTTTCAAACAGTTCCTTTTTGGCATTGCCGCCGAATATCTCAACCGAGATGTCCTCGGTTCCCAAGAGCTTCATCCTGAAGACATCCCCGCTGTGAACGAGTTCCACCACCTCCACCAGGCAGCTCCTGCGCCGGTCAAGACCGTCCGCGAGACGCAGGATTCCCCCCAGCCGGCAGACGGTCTGCTGATCCTTTTCCGACATGCGCAGGAACTCCACATGCTTTTTCTTGGGGAGCGACTTGCGGTGATAGCGTGCGATCTGGGCGATCATCTCCCGCTCCTGGGGGGTAAATCCGAACAGGTCCGCATGGCGGATCAGATGGTAGGAATGCTTGTGATGGCTGTTGTAACTGATGAAGTAGCCGATGTCGTGCAGATAGGCCGCTGCTTCGAGCATCCTGCGTTCCTGCTTCTTCAGGTGGAATTCCTTGGGCAGGGCATCAAAGATGGCCAGCGCCATAACGGCCACGTGCAGGGAGTGGGGTTCGTCGAAGCGGCAGGAGCGGGCAAATTCCAGGACAGACTGGCGCCAGGTGCGTTGCCCCTGTTCCTCCGGCATGAGCCCGAGTCGCTTCATGCATTTGATGATCAGCCCCTCCCGGATGCCGCGTTCATTAACCAGCAGCGTGTTGGCGCCGAAAAAGCGCATCAGTTCGTCAACGACCCCCAGGCCGGCCACGATGATGTCGGCCCGATCAGGATTCAGCCCCGGTATCGCCCGCCTTCCCTTGATATCCCGCCGCATCAGCATCGCCAGCAGATGCACCAGCTCGGAGCGAAGGGTCTCGTAGCCGTGGACCGACGAGTATTCCTGCCGCCGCATGTTCATGACCATGTAGCCCAGGGAAGTAATGGTGCCGCCGGAGCCGATGAAGGACTGGACGGCGATCTTTTGCCCGGAAAAGGCTTTCTTGAGCTCTGCCCGCACATGGCGTTGAAATTTCTGGAAATCGCCCGTTCTGATCGGGTCGGTGGGGAAAAACCGTTCGGTCAGCACCACGGCGCCCAGGTCAAGGGAGTAGTATTCCTCCACATGGTTTCCCAGGGCCGTGACGATCTCGACGCTCCCGCCGCCGATGTCGATCATGGCATAGCGCCTGCCGTCCATCTCGAAGTTATGCAGGGCGGATATGGCGGCCAGTTCGGCCTCCTCTTCGCCGGAAATGACCCGTATCTCCCTGCCGAGTTCACGGTTCAGGACCTGCACCAGATCCGGCCCGTTGGCTGCGCATCTGACGGCACTGGTGGCCACCGCCTCGACCTCGGTCACCTTCAGGCCGTCGATCAGCTTGCGGATACGGATGATGGCCTCCACGGCCCTCGTGAAGGCCGCCGGAGAGATAGCTCCGGACTTGCTGAGCTGCTCGCCGAGCCGAACCGTGGCCTTCTCGTCGTCCAGCACCATGAAGCGTCCCTGCTGGTCTGCTTCGACCACGATACAGCGAATGGAGTTTGTTCCAATATCGATAGCGGCGAGTCGTGTCTTTTTCATTGCATGCCTCTTACAGCAAGAATTTATAACGGATCGGGTGTTTTTCGAGCAGCACGGCAAGTTGCCTGAGATAGTCCGCCGTCCGGCGCCTGACCAGGGTGTCGAGCGCCGCCGACCCGTCAGGCGTGAGCAATACTTCCCCGGCCAGAGCCCCGAACACCGTCAGGTCGTTGAGGTTGCCAAGGAGTTGCTGATAACCCTTGAGCAACTCCAGCGCATCGCCGTAATCCTGCTCGAATGTCTCGGCGGCAATCTCCAGAAAATAACGCCAGCGCTTGACCGCTATCCGCAGGGAGTGACGGTTTAGCGCATTTTCCAACGGCAGCGCTCCGGGAAGGTGCCGATAGATCTCCCCATACAAGTGCAGACCGCACTCGGAAAAATAGGCCGGGATCGAGGTATCTTTGTGCATGCCGTTATCCGGCTCCCGCAGGCACGTGACAAGGCGGTCGATAACCTGCTCCATCTTGATGGTGTCGAGTTTTCTCAATAATCTTCGAAATTTATTAGCCTCATGCTCCCGTTTGTCGCGCAAATGGAGCAGCAGGGGGGCAAACATGCCGCCGGTCGCTCCTTTGGCGGGAGGGGTCCGGGAAAAGAAAAGGATCGCTTCGTCGAGGTTGCGCAACTCTCCAATGCCGCGGGTCAGGCAACGGACCGAAGAACGGGCACGTGTGGCCCCGCCGCAAGGGCAGAAGGTTCCGAAAAGATCGAGCGCAGCCCTGAGCCGGCGCGTTGAAACCCGCAGGTCGTGGATGTCGTCCACATCGTCGCTGTTCAGGCAGGTCTCCCGGTTTTTCAGCAGATTTTTCCAGCATGCCGTTACAACGGCAACGGCATTTTTCCGGTACTTTTCCCTGCTGTCGTCAGGCTCCGACACGGATCATCCCCTGTAAAATACTGTTATCGACTGTTTTGGCGCAAAGCCACTTCCCTCTTTGACCGAAAGAAACAACTATTGTATGCACTGGGCCGATTAATGCAAGTGCAACAATGCGCTGTCATGTGTTTGTAACAAAACCGTCTCTCAGGATACGGCGCAGACGTGCGAACTCAAGGGCCGTCAGCTTCCGGTCCCGGTACAGGGCTCCGGCAAAGATGGCCGCGAATTCCCGCGCCCTGTCGTTTCCGCTCAACTCGGCGGCTTCAAATATCCCCAGCCGACCCGGCTCCGCCTGTATCCCGCAATCCCGCTCGATCAAACGGTAGAAACGTCGCAGCAATCGCTTGTTCCGCGATGTGAACGGCCCTGGGCGGCGCACGATAACGGCCAGGGCCAAAGCCAGCACCACCGGCAGCAGGAGATAGGGGAGGGCGGCTTTGGTCGTCTTTCCCACATCGAGTTTTTGCAGGAGTTTACCGGCGTTGCGGGCTATTTCCGCCTGTTGTTCGAAGTCATAGGTGACGATGGCGCGGTTCCAGGTGTAATCGAGCGAGTCCAGGAACAGGCGGAGCTTCATCGCCGGGTTTCGTTGTTTTCCGCCTCCCCACACCTCACCGGCATTGCGGGCCAAGCTGCTGGGGTCCACCCGCACCCAGCCGCGCCCGCCAATGTATGCCTCCACCCAGACATGGGCCATGTCGTCGCTGACCAGGTAATAGCCCCCTAGTTCATTGTATTCGCCCCCCAGGTATCCGCCCACCAGCCGCGCAGGAACACCGGCGGCCCGCAGGAGCAGGGCAAATGCGGAGGCAAAAAACTCGCAGTGTCCCTGTTTCTTTTCAAACAGGAACCGTTCCAGGGCGTCTTCGCCGGTGGGCAGGTCGCGCTTGCTGTATCGGTAGTTTCCGTTGCGAAAATACAGTTCCAACAGCTCCAGCCTGCGGGCATCGCCGGTTCCCCGCCGCTTGACATCGTCCGCCAGTCGCCTGACCCGTTCCGGCATGTGGGGAGGTAGTCTCAGGTAAAAAGCCCGGTTGATCCCGAAAACCGTCGCCAGGATACCCGAAGTAACGGACTCTGCCTTGTAGCCCAGGCGCCGGGTGATCGGCCCCGGATACTCGAAAATGCCGTCCGGAGCGCACCGTGCCCTGGGCAGAGCGATAGCGGCAGGCGCATCCAGGCTGAAGAGGGCCCGGAAAGGCCCCGGCTCAGGGTAGACGGTCTGTGCAATGCGCGGTCCTTTGTACAGCAACTGTTCCGGAGGCACAGCCGTGTCGCGCACCCAGCGATTCCCGTCCATGCGGTTGAAGACAGTGCCGCGCCAGTAGAGTTGCTGTTGCGGCTGTCGGGGCATCTCGGCCCGGAAGGCTATGGTCCGGGATTCCCCGACAATGGCGCTGGTGCCGGGCTCGACCTTGTCGCTGAAGCCGGAGGGCCGAACTGCCGGGGCAGCCATGATATTCCACAGGGGGATCTGGGTGCGGGGCAGGATCGGAAAGAAGAAGGCCAGGAGTGGCAACGAGGCCAACGGCATCATCAGCCCCACTGCCAGCACCTTGCGCAGATGTGCACGGGGAAGGACCAGGCGGCTGTCCAGGGAATGGAAGGTCAAAAGGACCAGGGACACGGCCACCAGTAAAAGCATCATGGCGAGGTAGAAGAGGAAGACGGGACTGAGGTCGAACAGGGAGGAGGAGGCCAGGCAGAACAGGGACAGGGCCGCAATCTGCAGATAGTGGCGTACGCTTTTTTCGCCGCACAGCCTGACCGCCAGCATGATGGCCAACACGCTCACCACCGGTTGGGCCGGGTTGGCGCGGCTGAACCGGATTGCATAATAGAGGAAGACCGGCACGACGGCCAGGTTGAACTGCCAGTTTTTCACGGGCCAGGTCCCCCGTCGGTCCTGCCAGATGCCGGCCAGCATGCCTGCCGCAAGGGCAGCCCGCGGCGCCGTGGCCAGCCAGGGGAAGAGCGGCACGATCCCGCACAGGGCGATGGCGTAGAAGAGGACGGCAGTCAGCGAACTAATCGCGACCATATAATGCAAGCTCCGTCAGCAATTTCATGCCATGGCGCCGACCGGTTTCGGCAGGGATGACCCTTGTGCCGCACCTGAGACCGACCGGCCGCAGCGACACCCAGCGCCTGACCAGCCAAGCCGCGCGGGATATGCGCTGTTCGAGGCCCTGTCCCGGCAAGGAATCAAGATCGATGACCAGCGGCGGTGTCGCCTGGCGGCCGAACTCCTTGACCAGCAGATCCTCGCCGCGGGCGGAGAGTTTCCAGTGGATCATTCGTAACGGTTCTCTGCCGGAATAGGCGGCAATCCGCTCCAGTTCGCCGTCCAGGCCGCGATCCCGGCGGGTGCTGCTTCCCTGGCGCTCCGATTCGTCGGTGTCGCCGACCGTCATGCCGGCCAGCAGGCGCGGAAAGACGACAAAACGGCTGTCTGATGTGAACGTCCAGTAGCGGGTGAAGAAATTCACCGGAAAGGGTGAGCTTATGGTTACCCGGTTGATGGCTGCGCGGCCCCGGTCGGGGAACGTGAGTGCAATGTTCTCTTCGGCCGATGCCATGCGCTCGATAAAGGGAAACGTGACCCCCTGGCCGCCGGGGCATTCCAGGCGGACCAGGAAGGAGGCGATATGACGCTTGTTGTTGTGGATGCGCAGGCAAAAAGGGGCGGCGGTTCCGGCGAATATCTCGGCAGGCGGGATTACTTCGGGGGTGAGCCCTTTAATGTTGCGCGCGCCGGCATACCCGGCAACCGACATGAAGGCCAGAAGGCCCGACACCACCAGAAACAGCAGGTTGTTGCCGGTATTGACGGCCGAGAAGCCCAACATGATGGTGATGGCGATGTAGAGCGCCCCCGCTTTGCTGATTCTCAGGCCAAAGGAAGCGCTATGTCGGCGATGAGAGCTCGTAATAGTCCCTCCCTGTCAGCTGTTTCCTGGTCGGGACGCATGACCAGGCGGTGGGCGCAGACCGCGACCGCAATCCCCTTGACGTCATCCGGCGCCACGTAATCGCGCCCCTCCATAAAGGCTGCCGCCCGTGCAGCCTGGGCAAGGCTGATGGCGGCCCGGGTGGAGAGGCCGGTCTGGATCATGCCGTGGCTGCGGGTGGCCGCCACCAGGGCGTAGATATAGCCGACCACCTTGTCCGAAAGATAGATGTCGGTTTCAACGCTCCTGCGCGCGGCCAGTATGTCGGCGGTCGAGGCTGCCGGCGTCATGCCTTCGAGCCGTTCGCGGATGCCGCCGCCGGCAATGATATCTCTTTCAAGGTGTTCCGGCGGATAGCCGATGCCGGTGCAGATCAGGAAACGGTCGAGCTGTGACTCCGGCAGGGGAAACGTGCCGCTCTGGTCGGAAGGGTTCTGGGTGGCGAACACCATGAAGGGATCGGGCAGGTGATGCGTCATCCCCTCGACCGTCACCCGCCGCTCTTCCATGGCCTCCAGCATGGCGCTCTGGGTGCGCGGCATGGCCCTGTTGATCTCGTCGAGGAGGACGATGTTGTTGAAGATCGGTCCCGGCAGGAAGGTAAAATGCCCCTCTTCACGGTTGAACACCGACAGGCCGGTGATGTCCGAAGGTAGCAGGTCGCTGGTGCACTGCACCCTGCCAAAGGAAAGGCTGCTCATGCCGGCCAGGGCCAGGGCGATGGTCGTCTTGCCCAATCCCGGCAGGTCCTCGATCAGGATATGTCCGCCGGTCAGGAGCGCGATCATCGAAAGGCGCAGCACCTCTTCCTTACCGTGGAGGTAATCGCGGCTCAAGGTATCGAGCATCGCAATCATGGTGCGGTTATTGTGCGGTAATGTCACGTTCGGTCCTCTATGAGCGATATGTGCGCTACAACCTGCTGAAACTATAGCCGATGGCCGTGATCTTCGTCAAATAGTGTTAAGATGTAGACTGTATACGCAGGTAGTCGCGCAGGACGGGCAGGTGTCAAAATTTGATCTTTACGCCGATTCCCAGGGATTGGGGTGGCGTTCCCTTGTCGCTGTTGGGAGAATCGTTCGTGAGACGCAGGTATTTGTAGTCAATGACCAATGCCGAATTGATTCCCAGATTGAAACTGACCCCGGCCTGACCCGCCACACCTGTTTTAAGTTTTGCCGAGGTGTCGGTGGTAATGACGTCATCCTGGGGGAGGACGTATGCTAATCCAGTCCCGATGTACGGGGTGAAGTCCTTCAGCAGGCTGAAACCGTATGTTGCCGTTACCACGCCGGGATTCTTGCCGGCTGTATCGGTCGTAACGGGCTGCAACGTGCCGGAGCCGAGCGTAAAGCCGTCCTGTACATCACCGGCATAACAGACAGCCCCTGTCAGCACTGCAATACAGGCTATCGTCACCATCGCCAGGGTCATGGCCCCGGCCCTTTGCTCAAGCCGTACAACTTGTGCATCGTTGTTTCTTCCACTACCCATGTTCTATCCTTTGGCTGAATTTATTGAACGATCCCTTGTGGGCGCCGATCTCTGCTGTAAATAGCGTCATGCCCGCAAGGCCCCCTGCCGCTGTTTTTCTTTTATGATGAGTATACGTTGATTATACCATGTTCTCCACTATCAGGCTGATTAATAGCATCACGTGAAGAGACCGTTCTGTAATAATATAGTTATAACAAATAGTTATTAACTAGTACACGAGCTTTGACCGCTACGGTGGTTCCCCGCAACGGCTTTTCGACGGCATGTTGATCCGCAACTTCTTCCTGCCGGGGCAATAAACATGTGACATTTATCATAAAAATATTGTTATAATAGCTATTAGCAAGAAGAGCAAAATACTACGCATTTCTGAGAAGGAAGGTGTTAGTTATGAGAGCTGTAAAAGAGAGCGTGAGTACCCAGAAGGCCGGAGCAAAGACCAAGAGCCGGAAAGGCTCTCAGGCAACGATCCAATCCGCCGCCAAGGTGCAGGCAAGATCTGCAAGCCCGGCGGTGGGAAGCACTGGCCGGAAGTCTTCGAGCGGCACGGGCGTCAGTCATAAATAGTCTGTTGCTGTTACGCGGATTCCTCGTTGCCCGGAGGCTGAAATTCCGGGCAACGGCGTTATGGGAGGCAACAAGGAGGTCAATCATGAAACTCAGCACCAAGTACCAGGCAAGAGGGATCTTCCACAGTGTACGCGGTACGTTCAGGGAGATCGCCGGGAGGGTGTGTTCGAATAGTTCGCTCGGAGCCAGAGGGAGACTTGAAAGGGTAGCCGGTAAGTTTCAATGGAGGATCGGCAAGGTTCAAGGGTTCTGCGGGCTTTAAGGGCGTAGTCCCGGCAGGGTGTCCGTCATTTTCAAAAGCGAGTTCCATATCGAAATTTGACGGGTAAGAGAACGAGGGGTCCATCGGCACCTGATTCCAACGGAAGAGAGGCCGGTGGACCCTTCTTAATTTTTCCTATTGTGTGCAACCTTCAAATCCAACAGGGAGTCGGGTGCCTATACAGAGGTTTCACCCATGGCGATTGCCATGGGTTATCCCGATATTGGATTTGATGCCTGTTTTTTGTCCAACGACGGTCATTTTCCCGGCAGGAAAGCCACTCTTTTCACGCAACGTTGTCTGCCTGTGGACAGCCGCACACCCCACAGATGCAGATTCTACATCCGCACTCCCGGCAACCGGGGTTCTGCGGATCCCGCCCATCGATGGTTTCCCCGCAAGCCTTGCATTCATAACGGTAAAATGCAAAGCCGCAATTACGACAGACCAGCATATGATCATCCCCGCTTTTGGGTATGATATGGATAGATCCGCAGATCAAGCAGATCGACGCCATTTCCGGCTTGTTTCTTATGCCGTCGCGGTTCTTGCGATAATGTGTGAACAGTGTGCCGGCCGTATCCTTGTCAAGGGGCTCCATGGGTTTCCTCCCGGTGATGATATGCCTTCCTGCAACTTTGTTGCCGGGATGGAAAAAAATATGAGGAATGCCCGCGCCTTTTATGTCCGTCCACAAATAAAAAAGGCTGCGCAGCATTGCACTGCACAGCCCTTACTCTTTTCTTCGCGTACCTCAATGGTCAGCCGGTGCCAAGTCTGCGGATTGGAACTTTGAACCTAACCTTGAACTCTATCAAAAGGACATGCGGCGTCGATGATTACGGTGCTATCGCGCTCACCAGGGGGGTCGAGGCCGTTGATTCGCGCGTGGTTTTACCATCACTGTTAAGTATGACGTCGGTAACCACAAAGTAGTAGGTTGTGCCGCTCGTCAGCCCGGTAAGGGTAAAAGAAGTGGTGGTCACACCACCGGGTTTTGTGATCCCATTGTGCGGGGTCAAGTCGGAAAACGTGGACCAGTAGATGTTGTAAGACACCGCGTTCGCCACCGGCAACCAGGTAATGGTAATCTGGCCGGTGCCGGGGCCGGCGGTGGCGGTAACCTGTTGCGGCACCGGCTGCATTGGAGTGCTGTTCACCTCCGGCGATGGCGCCGATTCGCCATTGCTGTTGACCGCGGTTACCACGAAATAATAGGTTGTGCCGTTGGTCAGCCCGGTCAGAATGTAAGGATTGGTGACGCTGGTAATCTTTGTGCCGTTGGCC
This sequence comes from Oryzomonas sp., assembly GCA_050013355.1. Taxonomy (GTDB): domain Bacteria; phylum Desulfobacterota; class Desulfuromonadia; order Geobacterales; family Pseudopelobacteraceae; genus Oryzomonas. The sequence continues at coordinate 464 of JBEKFJ010000112.1, read as the reverse complement.
GGGGTTACGCCGGTAGTGGTGGACCAGTAGATATTGTAGGAATCGGTGTTTGGCTCGAGCGCCCAAGAAACGGTTGCCTGGAGGTCCCCGACGACCGCGGTAACCCCAGTCGGCGCGGCCGGGGGCGGCGTCGCTGTTGGAGTCGCGTTCACCCCGGTCGATGCTGTTGATTCGCCATCGCTGTTGACCGCGGTGACCACGAAGTAGTAGGTCGTGCCGTTGGTCAGCCCGGTCAGGGTGTAGGGAGCGGTGACGCCGGTTATCTTTGTTCCGTTGGCCGTGGTCACGCCGGTGGTTGTGGACCAGTAGATATTGTAGGAGGCGGCACCGGTTACTGCCGGCCAGGAAACGGTAACCTGGTCATTCCCCGGGGTGGCGCTTACCCCTTGCGGCACCGGTACCGCCGGTACGCAGTTTACCTCAGTCGATGGTGCCGATTCACCAGTGCTGTTCACCGCGGTCAC
>JBEKFJ010000111.1:0-12802 GCA_050013355.1 Oryzomonas sp. | reverse complement strand
AAAATCATGAGCAGGTCGCAGGTGGCTTTGAGGGCCTCCCGGGTCCCTGCCGGGTCGGTGTTCATATCCTCTTCGCTGAAGCCGGTGACGACCGGGTAATCCAGGCGGTCACCCTGGTTGAGCACCTTGAAGACGTTGCCCTTGGCGTCCAGGTAATAGATGAACCCCATGTTGACCACGGCCAGCGGTTCGCGCTCGGTGACGGCAATGGACAGGCCGTCCGGTAAGTAGCGCCGGATGCGGACCGATTCGATCCAGGGGTTCTGAAGGAGGTGTTCACCCATCAGTTTCAGATTCATGCGCAGCAGGTCGCGACCCGGCTCGGCGCCGGCGATGGCCAGGATCTCGTCGCGGGTCAGCCTCCGGGAGTTGGCGACCTCCACGTTGTTGAGGCGAAACAGGGTTGCGGAGGCAATTGCCCGGTAGATGCCGAAAAACACCGCACAGAGCAATGCCGCACCGCTCAGGCCGAGGGAAACCTTGCCCAGCGGGCGCAGGTATTTCATCAGGTCGAGCGGTTGGCGCTGGACCTTGACCTTGTTGGCGGCCACCTTTTTGTGGTGGTATGGCGAGGCGGCAAAGTCGCGCATCTTCAGTCCGTCCCGGTTGAAAGTGTTGCCGATTCGACGATACGTGCCACCAGCGCTTCAAAGGAAAGCCCGGCGCCTTTGGCGGCGATTTCCGGCAAAAGGGAAAGGGCGGTCATGCCGGGCAGGGTGTTGACCTCCAAAACGTAACATTCCTCATATGCGGTGACGAGCAGGTCAACCCGGCTGTAACCGTTGCACCCCAGGGAGCGATGGGCAGCCAGTCCGGTTTGCAACGCCTTTTCGTAGAGCGGCGGGGCCAGACGAGCCGGGAAGATGTGCTCGGCCATGCCGTCGGTATATTTGGCTTCGTAATCGTAGAATTCACCCTTGGGCACGATCTCGATGGCGCCGATGGGGCGGTCGTCAAGGATGCCGACCTGCACCTCCTGCCCCTTGATGTACTGCTCCAGCAATATTTCGCTGTCATGACGAAAGGCCAGCTCAAGGGCAGGCGCAAGCTGTTTCTCCTCCCTGACGATGGAGACCCCCACCGATGAGCCCTCCTGCACCGGTTTGACCACCAGCGGCAGGCCGAAGGGGAGTTCGGCGGAACGCACCGGCTCGCCCCGCCGGAAGTGGCGAAAGGGGGCTGTCAGGATGCCGCTTGCCGTAAAGGTCTGCTTGCTGAAAAGCTTGTGCATGGCCAGGGCGCTGGCCAGGACACCGGAGCCGGTATAGGGGATTCGCATCAACTCCAACAGCCCTTGTATGCAGCCGTCCTCGCCGTAGCGGCCGTGCAGGGCGATGAACGCAGCCTGGATCCCCTCCCGTTCAAGCACCGCCGCCAGGTCGCGGCCGACGTCGATGGCCACTGCGTCATACCCTTGGGCAAGCAGGGCCTGGTGCACGGCGGCGCCGCTGTTCAGCGACACCTCCCGCTCCGCCGAGAGCCCTCCCATCAGTACGCCGATCTTCTTGTCTTTCATGGATCTTCTCCCACGATCCTGACCTCTTCCTCAAGCTTTACGCCCGAGGCCTTGAAAACCGCCTCCCTGACCCGGTGGGCCAGTTCCAGAAAATCGGCCGCCGTTGCCCCGCCGCGGTTGATCAGGAAGTTGCTGTGCACCTCCGAGACCTGTGCCCCTCCCACCGCAGCACCGCGCAGGCCGGCCTGGTCGATCAGCCGCCAGGCGGCCTGGCCGGAAGGGTTCTTGAAGAACGACCCGGCGCTGGGGAAGCCCACACTGTGCTTCGAGCGCCGCAGCTCCGTATCCTTGCGGATCTCCTCCTCGGTCTGCTCCGGGTCGCACGGCACGAGCCTGAACAGGGCGGCCAGCACGATTGCGCCCGTCGGCAGTGCAAGGTGGCGATAGCCGTACTGAAGCTGTTCCCTGGGATACTCGGCAACGGTCTCTCCCCGCAGCAGGGTCAGGGATTCCAGCCGTTCCAGGACACCTGAGCCGTAAGCCCCGGCGTTCATTTTGACCGCTCCCCCCACCGTGCCGGGAATGCCGGAGATGAAGCCGATGCCCCCCAGACCGCGTTCCTGGGCGAAGCGCACCAGCGCTAGGTTTTCCGCACCGGCCTCGGCCCGGATCAGCCTCGCTCCCTCCTCGCTGATCCTGTTGAAGCGTGCCAGGGAGATCACCGCTCCCCGGATGCCTCCGTCCCGCACCAGCAGGTTGTAACCACGGCCGATGGCCAGCCAGGGAACTTGTTGCTCCTTCAAGGCGCGCACCAGCGTCAGCAGGTCGTCCGCGTCCTCCGGCTCGGCGTACAGGTCAACCGCTCCCCCCACCCTGAGAGAGGTGTGCCTGCTCATGGGCTCGTCATGCAGCAGTTGGCCGCGTATGCTGATCTCCGCACGGTTCAGATCATTCCTCCAGACGCCTCACCAGCGCCTCACTCTGCTGCCAGATGCTTCCGGCCCCGAGGGTGATGACGATGTCCCCTTCCTTGACGATCCCGGCCAGGTGTTCAGGGATCAACTCCCGGTCGGCGATATAGGTCACGTCCTTCTGTCCGTGGCGGCGGATCTCCTGGGAGAGCCGTTCGGAGTTCGCGCCCTCTATCGGCTGTTCGCCGGCGGCATACACATCGGTCAGGATCAGCACGTCGGCGTCGTAGAAGGCGGTGACGAACTCGCCGAACAACTCGTGGGTGCGGCTGAAACGATGGGGCTGGAAGGCCGCGACGATGCGCCGCTCCGGCCATCCCTGGCGCGCCGCCGCCAGGGTGGCCTTGATCTCGGCCGGATGGTGGCCGTAGTCGTCAACAACCATGACCCCCCTGGGCTCGCCCTTGACCGTGAAGCGCCTGCCTACCCCCCCGAAGGCGGCGAACCCCTCCTGGATGGAGGTGAACGGTATGTCCAACTCCAGGGCCACAGCGATGCAGGCCATGGCGTTCAGCACGTTGTGGGCGCCGGGCATGGGAAAGGAGATCTCTCCCAGCCGGTACCCCTTGTAGTGGGCCACGAAGGAAGTGGTGAAGCCGTCGTGCCTGACGTGGGTGGCGCGGATGTCGGCCTGGGAAGAGAGGCCGTAGGTCATGTAGCGCTTCTTCACCCGCGGCAGGATCTCGCGGATGTTCGTGTCGTCCAGGCAAAGCACGGCCAGGCCGTAGAACGGCACCTTGTTGATGAACTCCACGAAGGTGTCCTTGATTTCGCCGATGCCGGAATAGTGGTCCAGGTGGTCTGCGTCGATATTGGTCACCACGGCGATGGTGGGCGAAAGCACCAGGAAGGAACCGTCCGATTCGTCGGCCTCGGCCACCAGGAACTGCCCCTGCCCGAGCCGGGCGTTGGTGCCGATGGCGTTCAGCTTGCCGCCGATGACGATGGTCGGGTCGATGCCGGCATGGCCCAGGATCGAGGCGGCCATGGAGGTGGTGGTGGTCTTGCCGTGGGTGCCGGCGATGGCGATGCCGTATTTCATGCGCATAAGCTCGGCCAGCATCTCGGCCCGGGGGATGACCGGCACGTGCAGACGTTTGGCTTCGACCACCTCGGGGTTGTCGTCGTGCACGGCCGAGGATATAACCACCACGTCGCAGTTCTTCAGGTTTTCGGCGTTGTGGCCGATGCCGATCTCGGCCCCCAGAGAGGCGAGGCGTTCGGTGATCTCGGAACTCCGCAGGTCGGAACCGGACACCTTGTAGCCCAGGTTGAGGAGCACCTCGGCGATGCCGCTCATGCCGATGCCGCCGATGCCGACGAAGTGGATCTTTTCAATTTTACCGTACATGGGGAACACCTTTTTGCCACAGAGACACAGAGACACGGAGAACAGCAACCATCTGGATTACACGCTTTTTGATTTTACCGTACATTGGAACACCTTTTTTGCCACAGAGCCACAGAGAACAGCAAACATCTGAAACAAATCGCTTGTTTGGTTAATCTTGAAACCCCACCCGAAGCCGATACTCGTAAGGTTTTCTCTGTGTCTTTGTGGCTCTGTGGCAGATCTAAAGTTTCTCAACTCAGATTCAGGGTTTCTTCATTATCTCGTCCACGATGATCCTGGCCGCATCCAGCCGGGCCAACCCGAAGGCCAGCGCCCCGGCACGCTGTACCGTTTCGGGGTTTTCGGCCAGTTCGTGGATGATCCCGGCCAGCCGTTCGCCCGACAGCTCCCGCTCCAGGAGCATGAAACCGGCCCCCTTTTTGAGGAATGCCTCGGCATTCCTGCGCTGGTGGTCATCCACCGCGTGGGGGAAGGGGATGAACAGGCAGGCCTTGCCGCAGGCAGTCACCTCGGCGATGGTGGTGGCCCCGGCTCGGCAGATCACCATGTCGGCCCGCCGGTAGGCCGCGGCCATGTCCTGGATGAACGGCGTCACGGCTGCGTTGAAGCCGTGCGCGCGGTATGCTTCTGCCACCTCGGCCGCGTCCTTTTCGCCGGTCTGGTGGGTGATCTCCAGCCTGGCAGCGTATCGCTCCAGATGGGGCAGCGCCGCCAGCATGGCCATGTTGATGGCGTGGGCCCCCTGGCTGCCGCCGAAGATGAAGAGGCGGAAGGGTCCATTCCCCCCGCTCCCTCCCTGATGAAGAGGGTTGTCCGCAAGGGAGGGGGGAGCATGTCTTTCCACCACATCCAGGATCTGCCGCCGCAAAGGGTTGCCGGTCAAGAGCGTCTTCCCCTTGGGAAAAAATCGGGTCGACTCGTCCAGGGTGATGAACACCCGGTCGACGAACCTGGCCAGCAAGCGATTGGTGAGGCCGGGGATGGCATTCTGCTCGTGGATGGAGCAGGGTATTTGCATACCGCGGGCCGCCAGCACCATCGGCAGCGAGGCGTAGCCCCCCACTCCCATCACCCTGTCGGGACGCCATCCTTTCAGGATCTTTCGCGATTGGGCGTAACCGTAGAGCATCATGGCTGCCCCCCTGATCTGGCTCAGGCCACCCTTGCCGCGGATGCCGGCCGCTGAGATCAGTTCCAGCCGGTAGCCGGCCGCCGGGACGGCGCGGGCCTCGATGCCCCGTTCCGTGCCGACGAACAGTACCTCGTTGGCCGGGTCGCGGGCAAGGAATTCCTCGGCCACGGCGATGCCGGGGAAGAGGTGGCCGCCGGTGCCGCCGCCGGCAATCAACAGTCTCACGCATCCTCCTTCAGATCAATGGCCGAGATCTTCAGTCCCGAGGAGATATTGAGCAGGATGCCCACGGCGAAGAGGCTGATCAAGAGCGAGCTGCCCCCGTAACTGATAAAAGGAAGCGCCAGCCCCTTGGTGGGGAGCAGGCCGGTTACGACTCCCATGTTGACCGTGGCCTCGATGCCGAACAGCACGGCGATCCCCAAGGCCAGGAAGCGGCCGAAGGTATCTGGTGCGGCCACGGCAATGCGCATGGCGCGCTGCACCAGCAGGAAAAACATGCCGATGATCACCACAACCCCCAGAAACCCCAGCTCTTCGCCCACCACGGAGAGGATGAAGTCGGTGTGGGCCTCGGGGAGGTAGAACAATTTCTGTTTTCCTTCGCCCAGCCCCTGGCCGAAGACGCCGCCGGTTCCCAGGGCCAGCCAGGACTGGATGATCTGGAAGCCTTTCCCCTCCGGATCGCTCCAGGGGTTGAGGAACGCCTCCATGCGCCCTTTATGGTAGCCCCTGCTCAATTTGTACATCAAAAACGGCAGGGACAGGAGCAGCATGGAGAAGATATACATCAACCGCGTGCCGGCCGCAAAGAGCATTACCATGGCCACGAACGCCAGGGTCAGCGCCCCCCCCAGGTCCGGTTGGAGCACCAGGAAGCCGATCAGGAACATGAGCACGATCATGTAGGGGATGAAGCCGGCGGTCAGGGATTTGACCTTGTCCTGTTTCTTGTCAAGTGAATAGGCCATGTACATGATCAGGGCCAGCTTGGCCATCTCCGATGGCTGCAGGCTGAAGCCGGGCAGTTTGATCCAGCGGGACGAGCCGCCGGCCTTGCCGCCGATGCCCGGTATCAGCACCAGGCAGAGCAGCACCAGGCAGAGCAGGAGCCCCGGCACGGCCACCCGCTTCCAGGTGTGGTAGTCGACCCGCATCACCAGCAGCATGATGCCAAAGCCCACAAGGGCGAAAAGCCCTTGGCGCTTGAGGAAGAAGAAACCGTCGTGAAAGCGCTTGGCGGCCATGACGGACGACGCCGAATAGACCATGACCACCCCGAAACAGGTCAGGGCGATGGCCATCAGCATGATCACCAGGTCGTATTCGTCGAGTTTTTTGAACATGCTTATAGCCCCTTTACCGCGGCGATATACCGTTGGGCCCGCTCCTCATAGTCCCGGAACATGTCGAAGCTGGAGCAGGCCGGCGACATCAGGACGGTCCCCCCCGGCTCCGTGATCTGTGCCGCCAGGGCGACCGCTTCCTCCAGCGTCACTGCCAGGTGGGTGTCGGTCAGATGCCCCAGTTCGGCCTGCATGCGGGAGGCAGCCTCGCCGATCAGGACCAGGTGCCGCACCCGTTCCCTCACCAGGGGAGCCAGGGGGGCATAGGAACCGCCCTTGTCCTTGCCCCCGGCGATCAGAGTGATATTGTCGAAGCTTTCCAGCGCCTTTTCCACGCTCCCCACGTTGGTGGCCTTGCTGTCCTCGTAATAACGAACGCCGTTCTTCTCGGCCACGAACTCCATGCGGTGGTGCAGCGCCCCGAACCCCTGGACGGTTTCGAAGCTGTCGTCCGGGCGGCATCCCGAGAGGAGCGCGCAGGCCAGGGCGGCCATGATGTTCTCCAGGTTGTGCAACCCCTGGAGGCGGATAGCCTTGGTGGGAAAGCACTCCTCCCTACTGTCGTGGCGGTAGACGATCACGCCGTCGCGGTAAAAAATCCCCTCCTCCAGTTCCTGCTTGCGGCTGAAGGGGAACAACTGCGCCTTCAACCCCTGGGCGTATCTCCAGACCAGTTCGTCATCCCGGTTGACCACGGCAAAGTCCGACTCTCCCTGGTTCTCGAATATGCGCAGCTTGGCGTTGATATACTCCTGATAGCCGGCATAGCGGTCGAGATGATCCTCGCTCAGGTTCAGCAGGGCAGCCACCTGCGGGCAAAAGGTTGTGATCCATTCCAACTGGAACGAACTGATCTCCGCAACCACCTGGTCCACCAGTTCGCCCGACTCGACCAGTTCGATGAGCGGATTGCCGATGTTGCCCCCCACAAAGGTGCGGTAGCCATTACCCTTGAAGATCTCCCCGGCCAGGGTTGTGGTGGTGGTCTTGCCGTTGGTGCCGGTGATGGCAACCAGCGGCACATCGATGAAACGCGCGGCCAACTCGATCTCGCTGACGATCTCCCGGCCAGCGGCCCTGGCCTTCACCAGCAGGGGATTGTCCTGGGGCACGCCGGGAGAGACCACGATCAGGTCGGCGCCGGTGAAATCCCTCTCATCGTGACACCCCAGCACCTTCCGGATATCCCAGGCCGCCAGTTCCGTCAGTTGGGGAGCCAGGTCCGCTTCATCGCGCAGGTCGGTCACGGTTACGCGGGCGGCCCGCCCGGCCAGGAAGCGTGCACAGGCCACGCCGGTTTTGGCCAGTCCGACGACGAGGATATTCTTGTTGTTCAATTCCATGGGAAAACCCTTTGTTTCTGCCACAGAGCCACAGAGACGCGGAGAAAATCTTTATAAATCATCCATTAGTCTGCAGTTACTCTTGTCATTTAGATAAAATAATAGATCCAGCTATGAATAAAACCAGTTATGCATATTCAACTAAAAGCCGTTCTCTAGCTTTTCTCCAGCCTTTCTCCGTGTCTCTGTGGCTCCGTGGCAGATTGAATTGAATCTAGCGCATCTTCAAAGTAGAGATCGCCACCAGGGCCAGGATAATCGTAATGATCCAGAACCGCACGATGATCTTGGGTTCCGCCACCCCCTTCAACTCGAAGTGGTGATGGATCGGCGCCATGCGGAAGATGCGCTTGCCGCGGTACTTGTAGGAACCCACCTGAAAGATGACCGACAACGCCTCCACCACGAACACGCCCCCCACGATCACCAACAGTATCTCCTGCTTGGTCAGCACGGCGATGATACCCAGTGTGCCTCCCAGGGAAAGGGAGCCGACATCGCCCATAAAAACCTCGGCCGGGTAGGAGTTGTACCAGAGGAAACCGAGGCCGGCGCCCACCATGGCGCCGCACAAGACGGCCAGTTCTCCGGCGCCCGGCACGCGGGGGACCTGCAGGTAGGCCGACAGGGTGGCGTGGCCGGCAATGTAGGCAAAGAGCATATAGGTGGCGGCATTGATGGCCACCGGGCCGATGGCCAAGCCGTCCAGCCCGTCGGTCAGGTTGACGGCATTGCTGGCCCCCACGATCACGAGGGTAGCGAACGGGATGAAGAACAGCCACAGGTCGGGGTGGAAGCGTTTGAAGAAGGGGAAGTAGAGTTCCTCGCTGAAGCCCGGCTTGAGGAACAGGAACGCCGCCACAGCTCCAGCCAGCATCACCTGCCAGAACATCTTCTGGCGCGGGGAAAGCCCTTTGGTGTTCTTTTCCACCACTTTTTTGTAATCGTCCACGAATCCGATCACGCCGTAGCCGATGGTGATGAACAGGGCCGTCCAGACATACTGGTTGGAGAGGTCAGCCCACAGGAGTGTGGGAATGACGATGGCGGCCAGGATCATCACCCCTCCCATGGTGGGGGTGCCCTGTTTCTGCAGGTGCGACTCCGGGCCGTCGGTGCGGATCACCTGGCGTGCCTGCATGCTCTCCAGTTTGCGGATGATCCAGGGGCCGAGCACGAAACAGACCACCAGGGCCGTGATCATCGCATAGATGGTGCGGAAGGTCAGGTATCGGAATATATTGAATAGCTTGATGTTGGCGGACAGCGGGTAAAAGATATGGTAAAGCATGGTTTACCCCTTTTCTTTCTGTGACATGAACTGTCTCAGGATGGTCGCCGTCCGTTCCATTGTCATGCCGCGTGAACCCTTGATCAAGACCACATCGCCGGGCAGGAGGGATTGTTTCGCCAACTCGGCAAGTTCATCGTAGTTTTGGCAGGGATGAACCGCTTCGGGCGGCAGGCCTGCCTGGATGGCTGCCGGGGCGGCATGGCGGTTCATCAGCGGGCCGAGCAGAAAGAGCCGGTCCACGTTTCGCCCCGCGACCGCGCCGACCGCCTCGTGGGCCTCGGCCTCGTGCCCGCCCAATTCCAGCATGTCCCCCAGCAGGGCGACCCGGTGTCCCTCGGGGGCGATCTGGGCCAGCGTCTCCAGCGCCGCTTTCATGGAGGCCGGATTGGCGTTGTAGCTGTCGTCCACCAGGATGAGTTCTCCGAGCCTCTCCAGTTGGAAACGCCCCTTGTACGGCCTGAATGCAGTGAGCCCTTTCCTGATGATATCAAGTGGCACGCTGTCCAGCAGGGATGCCGCGGCGGCCAGGGCATTGGAGACATTGTGCAGGCCGAACGCCCTGACACCGCGGCTGATCCCAAAGCTGATGCGCCGCGCCGAAGCGTTCTGCCCCAAGCCGCTGACCCGCGGATCGTCGCCGTTCACCACGGCCAGGCCGCCGTCGCTGATGCGGTGGAGAAGTTCCCCCTTGGCCCCGGCAACGGCCTCGACCGTGCCCATGCTCAGCAGATGCGCCGGAAAGGCGTTCAGCACGATGCCGGTACGGGGCCGGGCAATCTCGGCCAGGCGGTCGATCTCACCCGGTTCGCTCATGCCCATCTCCAGCACCGCCCAGCGGTGTTCCGGCCTCAGGCGGAACAGCATCCGGGGCACACCGATCAGGTTGTTGAGGTTGCCCTCGGTTTTCAGGCCCGGCCCGGTCTGTTCCAGTATGGTTGCCAGCATCTCCTTGGTGGTGGTCTTGCCGTTGCTGCCGGTCACGGCGATGACCGGGATGTCGAAGCGCCGCCGGTAGGCCGCCGCCAGATCGCCCAAGGCCCGCAGCGTATCCTTGACAACAACGCCGGAACAACCGGCCGGGAGCGCATGGTGGGCAAGCCACTTCTCGTCGGCCATCACCGCGGTCACGCCCTTGGCGGCCACCTCGGCGATGAAGTCGTGTCCGTCGAAGCGCTCGCCCCTGAGCGGTACGAACAGCTCTCCCGCGATGACGCTGCGCGAGTCCGTGGACACGCCTACCACGCTGGTATCTGCGCTGCCCGTGACGCGGCCGCCGGTGGCGGCGGCTATCTCTGCTACGGTAAACATCCCGGCGTTTTCTCCCCGAATGCCGCAAAAGCCTCCTCGCGGTCGTCAAAGTGGTGCTTGGTCGTGCCGATGATCTGGTAATCCTCGTGCCCTTTGCCGGCCAACAGCAGGATGTCGCCCGGCTGCGCCACCTTTACTGCCAGGCGGATGGCGTTCCGGCGGTTTTCCAACATGACGAATCCCTTCTCGCCGAATGCCGGCCGCGCCCCCAACTCCTCAGGCGTGTATTCCCGTATGCCGAGGGGCGTGATGCCGGCCCTGACCTGTGCCAGTATTTCGGACGGTTCCTCGGTCCTGGGGTTGTCCGAAGTGGCGATGGCGAGGTCGCTCATCTGTGCGGCGATCTGCCCCATGATCGGGCGTTTGCCCGGATCGCGGTCGCCGCCGCAGCCGAAGACGGTAATGATGCGGGCCGCTGCTATCTCCCTCAGGGTCGTGAGCACGTTGTGCAGGGCGTCGCCGGTGTGGGCGTAGTCCACCAGGCAGGTGACGCCGAAGCTGTTGTCAACCCGCTCCAGGCGCCCCGGAACAGTGGCATGCCCCTCGATTCCGGCCTTGATGGCCGTAAGGGGCAGGTCCAGGGCGATGCCGGCCGTCACTGCAGCCAGGATGTTGGAAAGGTTGAAACGCCCCAGCAGCTTGGAGGCAAAGGTAAATTCGCCCTTGGGCGTCCCCAGGGTCCCGCTGATGCCGTTGACGGTGATGGCCACCTCCGCCGGCCGCACGTCGCCGGGGTAATCTATCCCGTAGCTGACCACCGGGCAGGCGGCCCGCCCCGCAACCCGGACGCCGTAGCTGTCGTCCATGTTGATCGCGGCCCTGCGGCGCTGCTTTGCAGCGGTGGGTTGCAGCAGTTCGGCAAACAGGCGCTGTTTGGAGTGCAGGTACTGCTCCATGCTGCCGTGATAGTCGAGATGGTCGCGGGTCAGGTTGGTGAAGACACCTACGTCGAAGTGGCAGCCGTCGGCCCGTTTCTGTTCCAGGGCGTGGGATGAGACCTCCATCACGAATGCCTTGGCGCCGGCATCGGCCAGTTGGCGGAACGCAGCCTGCAATTCGGTGGATTCCGGCGTGGTGTGGGATGCCGCAAAGGTGGTTGCGCCGAAGCGGTAGCTGATGGTGCCGAGCACCGCCGCCGGCATGCCTGCCGCCGCCAGGATCGCCTCGATCAGGTAGGTGGTGGTTGTCTTGCCGTTGGTGCCGGTAATGCCGATCAGCGGCCTGTCTGCGGTGGGATCGCCGTAGAATGCCGCCGCCATGCGGGCCATGGCCGAACGGCCATCCGCTACCCTGACCCAGGGGATGCCGGCGGGAGCACACGCAGCATCTTCGAGCACCACTGCGGCGGCGCCATCTCCGACCGCCTGGGGGATGAAACGGTGCCCGTCGGCCGTTGTGCCCCGCAGGGCGAAGAAGAGCGTTCCCGGCCGGATACGGCGCGAGTCGCAGCTCAGGGCCGTGATCTCGGCTGATCCGCTGCCGTGAAGCTCAGCGTCCGGCGCCGGGGCAAGGATGTGGGCAAGTTTCATGCGGTTCTCCAAAAAATGACACAACCTAGCGGACGTGTGCAGGTTGTGACGATCATGCGGAAGGCGTAAATTTTATCCAGACCTCGTCCGCTCCCCGGATCGTCTGGCCGGGGGGCGGACTCTGTTCGACTGCCCGCCCGCTTCCCATCAACCTGATATTGATGCCGCGCTTCTCCATCACCTGCATGACCCGGCGCATGCTCATGCCCCGGAAATCCGGCATGACGGCGACTCCGGCAGATGCATCCGGGGCGTCGTCTCCCTCCGACACGGCAACCGTCTCCGGGGGAGGGGAGGATTGGACCTCGATGGTCCTGGCCGTCTTGCTGGTATCGCCTCGGGGCGTGATTTTCAGATAGGCAAGGCTATTCACGGCAATGGCGCGGAAGGCCGGGGCCGCCACAACGCCGCCGTAGGGACTGGTCTTCGGTTCGTCCACCACCACCAGGATAGTCAGTCTGGGCTTGTCGGCCGGCACGAAACCGATAAAGGAGGCGGTCCTTCGGGTTGCGGAATAGCCGTGGGTCACCGGGTCCGCCTTTTGGGCAGTACCGGTCTTGCCGGCCACGAGAAAACCGTCTATGGCGGCGTTGAGGCCGGTCCCCCCGGGACCCGTGACGCCCTCCATCATCCTGGTGACCTTCCTGGCCGTATCCTCGGAGATAACGCGGCGCACCGCCTGGGGCTCGAATCTCTGCACCTCGCGGCCGCTGTCGTCAAGGATGCGCTCGACGATGTAGGGCTTCAGGAGCGTGCCGCCGTTGGCAACGGCGGAGACCGCGCCGGCCAGTTGGATGGCCGAGGCCGAGACCCCCTGGCCGAAGGAGATGGTGGCCAGATCGACTCCGTACCAGCGATGCTTGTCCCGGAGGTTGCCGGGAGACTCTCCGGGGAGATCAACGCCGGTGCGCTCGCCGAACCCGAAATTCCTCAGGTAGCGGAAAAGACGTTCATCGCCGAGTTTGGAGCCGATCTTGGCAGCGCCGATGTTGCTCGAATACTTGAGGACGTCGCTCACGGACAGCCGGGCAAAGCTGTGGGTGTCGTGGATGGTCCGGCCGGCAATGGT
>JBEKFJ010000110.1:0-9600 GCA_050013355.1 Oryzomonas sp. | reverse complement strand
GACCCCACAAATTTATTGATACTGGGGAGTTGCAATGAAGATTATCGTAACTGATGAGGTCTCGGCGGAAGGTCTTGCCCTGTTGACCCAGGACGCGCGCATCCAGCTTGATGTGAGGCTGGGAATGAAGAAAGAGGAACTGCTGGCGGTCATCGGCGACTATGAAGCGATCATCACCCGCAGCGGCACCACCGTTGACAAGGCCCTGCTCGACGCGGCCACCAAGTTGAAGATCATTGCCCGTGCCGGGGTCGGCATCGACAACGTCGATGTGGATTATGCCAGCTCCAAGGGCGTCATCGTGGTAAACGCGCCATTCGGCAATACCAACAGCGCCGCAGAACATACCATGGCGCTTTTGCTTGCCTTCTGCCGCAACGTCACGGTTGCCAACGCCAGTCTGAAATCGGGCGAATGGAAACGGTCCCCTTTCACCGGCCACGAGTTGAAGGGGAGGGTCGCCGGCGTGATCGGCCTCGGCAAGGTGGGCGGCCGGGTGGCGACACGGCTCAAGGCCTTTGAATGCGAGGTGCTGGCCTGCGACCCGTACGTTGCCGTCAAGCGCGCCAATGACCTGGGGGTTAAGCTGGTGTCCCACGATGAGATCTACAAGAACTGCGACATCATCACCGTTCACACCCCGCTGAACGACGAGACCCGTAACATGATCGGCTCCCGCGAATTCGGGCTGATGAAGAGCGGCGTCATCATCCTCAACGTGGCGCGCGGGGGCATCGTCAACGAACAGGCGCTGCTGGACAATCTCCTCTCCGGCAAGGTCATCGGCGGCGCCGTTGACGTCTGGAGCGAGGAACCGCCCAAATCCGAGACCCTCAAGCACCTGATCGCCAACAACAAGCTGGTGGTAACCCCCCACCTGGGCGCCAACACCTTCGAGGCCCAGGTCAACGTGGCCATTGACGTCTCCCGCGAGATCATCAATTACCTGGACGACATGCCGCTGGAGAACGCCGTCAATATCCCCCGCTTCGATCTGGCCCTGATGGACCAGATGCGGCCGTTCCTCAACCTGATGAGCGTCATGTGCGACTTCGGCATCCAACTGGTGGACAGCAACCTGGAAAAGGTCAGTTTCGGCTTCGCCGGCAGCATTGCCCATTACGACTGCTCACCCCTGACGGTCTGCGGCCTCTCCGCGCTGCTGAACCGCATGGTGGACCAGGACGTCAACATGGTCAATGCCTCGCTGATCGCCGAACAGATGGGCATCGTGGTGGAAGAGTCCAAGACGACCCAGGGGGGCGCTTTCTCCAACGTCATCACCCTGGTCATTGAAGGGGAGGGCAAGCGCCGGCTGGTTTCGGGCACGCTCTTCGAAGGTTCGCCGCGCATCGTGCGGCTTCGCGACTACTCCATGGACTTCACCCCGGAAGAGCACATGCTGCTCCTGAACTACGACGACCGTCCCGGCATGATCGGCAAGATCGGCACCATCATGGGGCAGCACGACATCAATATCGGCTCCATGAATCTTGGGCGGCGCGAGAAGAAGGGCGAGGCCATGGTGCTGCTCTCACTCGACTCGGCCGTGCCCGACAACGTGATCCAAGAGGTAAAGGCCGCCACCGACGCCACCTTCATCAAGGCGGTGCACATGCGCGTCGGAGCCTGCACCCGCAGTTGCGGCTGCGGCGCCTGAGGTTCCCGGCCCCATGCGCTTTCCCCATATCAACCCTGTTTTCCTGAGCATCGGCCCGCTCCAGTTCCGCTGGTACGGGCTGATGTACGTCCTGGGCTTCGTCGCCACCTATTTCATCCTCCGCTCCGAGGTGCGCCGCAAACAGCTCCCCCTGACCAAGGACGACGTGGCCGACCTGGTCTTTTTCGGTGCCATGGGTGTGGTGTTGGGAGGACGGCTCGGCTATATCCTGTTCTACGACCTGGGGGTCTACCTCGCCGATCCGCTGCAGGTCTTTGCGGTTTGGAAGGGGGGCATGTCCTTTCACGGCGGCTTTCTGGGGGTTATCCTCTCCTTTGTCCTGTTCTCCCGGCGCAAAAAGATCCCCTTCTGGACGCTGATCGACATGGCGGCGCAGTGCGCGCCGGTCGGTCTGGGGTTCGGCAGGATCGGCAATTTCATCAATGGGGAATTGTACGGCAGGCCGACGGATGTCCCCTGGGGGATGATCTTTCCGGGGGGAGGCGAGTTGCCGCGCCATCCCTCGCAGCTCTACGAGGCATTCCTGGAGGGGCTGGTACTGTTCTTCATGGTGCGCATCATGGCCCGCAGGTCCGATGTGACCGGCATTCCGGCCTGGACCTTCTGCGCCGGCTACGGCCTGTTCCGTTTTATCGTGGAATTTTTCCGTCAGCCCGATGCGCAGATCGGCACTTTCCTCGACTTTTTTTCCATGGGGCAACTTTTGAGCCTGCCCATGTTTCTTGTGGGCAGCTTCATGATCTTCAGGCTTTCCCGGCGCGAAAGCCACCCCCGGCAGCCGTAGGCTTTACCCGCCCGGTTTCAAGGGTATACTGAAATATACATCCGACAGGAGACTCCCCCATGATAAGCAAAAAAATGGCTGAATCGCTCAACAATCACATGAACCTTGAACTCTATTCCTCGCACATCTATCTTTCCATGTCCTCCTGCGCCAACGAGATGGGGCTGAAAGGCTCTGCCAACTGGTTCATGGTGCAGTACCGCGAGGAGATGGTCCATTTCATGAAGTTCTATGCCTACCTTGTCGAGCAGGGGGTGAATATCGAACTCCTGCCCAGCAAGGCCGTACCGAACACGTACAAGTCGCTGTTGGAGATGATGCAGAGGACCCTGACCCATGAGGAGCTTATTACCAAATGCATCAACGAGTTGAGCGAGCAGGCCGTTCAGGAGAAGGACCATGCCACCCAGATCTTCCTGCACTGGTTCGTGACTGAACAGGTCGAGGAGGAGAATAATGACCGCGATCTGATCGCCAAGCTCAAGCTGGTTGGCGACAATGGCCACGGCATCCTGATGATCGATGCCGAGATGGCACAACGCGTATTTGTGCAGCCCGTCGGCGCTCCGTTGGCGGTCTAGACCCTTTATCTGACATGAAGATCCGTTTCTGTGAGCATAACAAGGGCAAAGGCAAGGTGTACCGCCGCCTGGAAGAGGCGTTCCCCGACCTCGATATCAAGATCAAGGAATGCATAAAACAATGCTCTGCCTGTCGGGAGATGCCCATGGCCACGGTGGGCAAGAAAAAGATCACTGCCCGTGACGGAGACGAGTTGTTCGGCAAGATCGCCGCGGTGATTCGAGAGAAGCTGGCACAGGAAGAATGAACGTGAAACGCCGGGTTCCCCCGACGTTTTCCGTTTCAGGTGGCTTGCGGACGCGTGATTGGCGGTTGCCGTCGGAGGAGTTTTGTGTTACATATCACACCTTATTCTTCGTCAACAAAGTATGCGCCCGTAGCTCAGTTGGATAGAGCACATGCCTTCTAAGCCTGTGGTCGCAGGTTCGAATCCTGCCGGGCGCGCCAGTTGCACAGAGGTCTGCGGATATGATCCTTCTCCTGCTCATCCAGATGCCGTGATAGTACGGGAAAAGCCGGGTTTCCTGCCGATGTGAGGAACCCGGCTTTTCTTGTAATGAAGTAGAAATATTTTTATAAGAAATGTAATGTGACTTTAAGCTATTTGCCGCATACCTGAAACCATAACCAAAGGAGGGAACGAATTATGGCGAAACGACTTGTAGTGCTAACGATTGCGTTGCTGTCGCTGTACGGGATGTCTTCAGCCGTTGCGGCGCCGGCGGCTCCAAACCTGGGCCCGGAGGTCATCAACCTCAAGATGGGTGTCATGTCACTTGCATTTCAGCACAGAAAACATCAGAAGGAGCTGAACAACGAATGCTTTCACTGTCACGCGAACGAGAACGGCAAGATCGACAATTGGGGAAAAGAAACCGCCCACAAAATCTGCATTTCATGTCACGACCTCTACGACAAAGGCCCGGTCGAGTGTGCTCAGTGCCATAAAAAGTAGGGTCTTGCCGTATCAGGACATTCTCGGCCCGCCCCAGAGGCGGGCTTTTTTTTTTGCTGAGCTTGCCTCTCTTGTTTCGCTGCAAACGTTTATTGAGGGCTTAGGGTGATGCCCGAGTTTATCGTCCGGAGTTTCCGGACGGAAACTAATTGACAAAGCCGTGTCAATCTGGTTTATTGTCGCCACTGTTTACGTTATAACTATTTAAAATACCTGAATAAATTTAGTTTTGCTAAATGTTTTGCGGTTTCAGGCGCACGAATTTCAATCACGTTAAACGTTCCAGGCAACCATACACTTCGGAGGACATTCATGCAGAAACAGAAGTTCCGCAAGGTCATGGCCGCAAACCGCGGCGAGATCGCCATCCGCATCTTTCGGGCCTGTACCGAGCTGGGCATCGGTACGGTAGCCATCTATTCCGAAGAGGACAAGCTGTCGCTCCACCGCTACAAGGCCGACGAGGCCTATCTGGTCGGCAAGGGCAAGGTGCCTATTGACGCCTATCTGGGGATCGACGAGATCATTGCCCTGGCCCTCAAGGCCGATGTGGACGCCATCCACCCCGGTTACGGCTTCCTGGCCGAAAACGCCGAGTTTGCCGAGAAGTGCGAGGCCAACGGGATCGCCTTCATCGGCCCCACGGCCGAGATGCAGCGTGCCCTGGGGGACAAGGTGGCGGCCCGCAAGGTGGCCTTTGCAGCAGGTGTGCCGACCGTGCCCGGCACCGAGGACCCCGTCGAAAAAGAGGAGGATGCCTTAAGGTTTGCCAAGGAGCACGGTTACCCGATCATCATCAAGGCTTCGGCGGGCGGTGGTGGACGCGGCATGCGCGTGGCTCACAACAAGAAGGAGTTGCTTGAGGGGCTGGTAACGGCAGGCAGCGAGGCCAAGGCGGCCTTCGGCAATCCGGCAGTGTTCCTGGAGCGTTACCTGGCCAATCCCAAGCATATCGAGGTGCAGGTGCTGGGGGACAACTTCGGCAATCTGGTGCACTTCTACGAGCGGGACTGTTCCATCCAGCGCCGTCACCAGAAGGTGGTGGAATTCGCCCCCTCCCTGTCCCTGTCCAAACAAACCCGCGAGGAGTTGTGCGACGCGGCCCTCAAGATCGCCGGCCAGGTGAGATACCGCAATGCCGGGACCGTGGAGTTCCTGCTGGACCAGGAGGGAAACTGGTACTTCATCGAGATGAACCCCCGCATCCAGGTGGAGCACACGGTGACCGAGATGATCACCGGCCGCAACCTGGTGCAGGACCAGATACTGATCGCCTGCGGCCACAAGCTGTCCGACCCGGAGATCAATATCTCCAGCCAGAGCGCCATCGACATGCGCGGCTATGCCATCCAGTGCCGCATCACCACCGAAGACCCGGCCAACAACTTCGCTCCGGACTTCGGTACCCTGACCACCTACCGCTCGGCGGCCGGCTGCGGGGTACGGCTGGATGCGGGCAACGCCTTCACCGGCGCGAAGATCACGCCCCATTACGATTCCCTGCTGGTCAAGATCAGCTCATGGGGGTTGACGTTCCAGGCTGCGGCCAATATCATGAACCGTGCCCTGCAGGAGTTTCGCGTGCGCGGCGTCAAGACCAACATCGGTTTCCTTGAGAATGTCGTCACCCATCCGGTCTTTCTCAAGGGAGGGTGTGACACCTCGTTCATCGAAAAACACCCGGAATTGCTCAAGGTCCGCGAGAAAAAGGACCGCGCCAGCAAGGTGCTTAAATTTCTGGGAGAGGTGGTCGTCAACGGCTCGCCCGGCATAGCCAGGCCGCTCAAATCGGCCGACCTGCTGGAGGCCCGAGTGCCGGAAACCGATGTAACCAGGCCCCGACCGGCCGGTTCCCGGGACCTGTTCATGAAACTGGGCGCCGAGGGGCTTTCCAAGTGGATTCTGGAACAGGACAAGCTGCTCCTGACCGACACGACCATGCGCGACGCCCACCAGTCCAACCTGGCCACCCGTGTGCGCACCCACGACCTGCTCAGGATCGCCGAGCCGACCTCCTACCTGGGCGCCGACCTGTTTTCTCTTGAGTGCTGGGGCGGCGCCACCTTCGACGTCTCCATGCGCTTTCTCCGGGAAGACCCCTGGCAGCGGCTGCATAAACTCTCCGAACTGATCCCCAACATCCTGTTCCAGATGCTCCTGCGCGCCTCAAACGCCGTGGGCTACACCAACTACCCGGACAACGTGGTGCAGAAGTTCGTGGAAGAGGCCGCCAACTCGGGAGTCGACATCTTCCGCATCTTCGACTCCCTCAACTGGACCACCGGCATGCAGGTGGCCATGGAGTCTGTGCGCAAGACCGGCAAGATCTGCGAGGCGGCCATCTGCTACACCGGTGACATCACCGACCCCAAGCGGGACAAGTATCCGCTGGAATACTATGTGAGCATGGCCAAAGAGCTGGAAAAGATGGGTGCGCATATACTGGCCATCAAGGACATGGCCGGCCTGCTCAAGCCCCTGGCCGCCTACAAACTGGTCAAGGCGCTGAAGGAAAACATCGGCATCCCGGTCCATCTCCACACCCACGACACCTCCAGCAACGGCAGCGCCACCCTGCTCAAGGCCAGCGAGGCCGGGGTGGATATCGTCGATGCGGCCCTGTCGTCCCTTTCGGGGCTGACGGCCCAGCCCAATCTGAACGCCCTGGTGGCGGCCCTTGAAGGGAGCGAACGCGATCCAAGGGTCAACGCCCCCGGCCTGCAAAAGCTGGCCAACTACTGGGAAACAGTGCGCGACTACTACAGCCCCTTCGAGTCGGGTCTCAAGTCCGGCACGGCCGAGGTCTATCACCACGAGATACCGGGCGGCCAGTATTCGAACTACAAGCCCCAGGTTGCCGGTCTGGGGCTCCTGGAACGCTGGGATGAATGCAAGGAGATGTTCCACAAGGTCAACCTCCTGTTCGGCGATATCGTCAAGGTTACGCCGTCATCCAAGGTGGTCGGCGACATGGCCATGTTTCTGGTTAAGAACAACCTTGAGCCCCAGGACGTCTTCACCAAAGGGGACGAACTGGCCTTCCCGGAATCGGTGGTGGGCATGTTCAAGGGGATGCTGGGCCAGCCCTACCAGGGATGGCCGCAGGAGTTGCAGAGGATCATCCTGAAGGGGGAACAACCCATTACCTGCCGCCCCGGCGAGTTGCTGGAGCCGGTGGATTTCGACGAGGAACGGCTCAAGCTGGAGGAAAAGCTGGGGCATACGGTCAGCGACAAGGCGCTCGTCTCGTATATCCTCTACCCTCACGTGTATCCTGAATTCGACCATCACCGCCAGGAATACTCAGACACCTCCGTCATCCCCACGCCGATCTTCTTCTACGGCCTGGAGCCGGGGCAGGAGACCTCCATCGAGATCGAACCGGGCAAGACCCTGATCATCAAGCTCAACGCCGTGGGACGCGTGCAGGCCGACGGCACCCGCACTGTGTACTTTGAACTGAACGGCAACAACCGTTCGGTGGTCATCCGCGACCAATCGGCACAGACCGACGAGGTTGTGCGCGACAAGGCCGACAAGGGCAATCCCAACCATATCGGCGCCCCCATGCCGGGCAAGGTGCTCAAGGTCAACGTCACGGCCGGCGATCCGGTCAAAGCCGGCGACGTGCTGATGGTGACCGAGGCCATGAAGATGGAGACCAACATCAAGGCCAAGGCCGATGCTACGGTGGTCGAGGTGAAGTTCAAGGAAGGGGAGAAGGTGGAGAAGGAAGACCTGATTATTGTCTTGGGCTGATGGGAACAAGTATTTTTCCGTCCTGGCCTCGTCAATCTTCGGCTTGCTTGTGACTTCGGCCGTTGGCCTCACCCTTCGGGCGCCTTCGCGGTCCAATTTTGCAAGCAAAATTGTGCGACGTAGCGTTGCTACGCCTCCGCGCAAATCCTTGATTGCCAAACCCAGAACGAAAAACTACTCGTTCCCCTAAAAGCATAACACGAATCGCCCCGCTTCGGATTTCCGGGGCGGGGCGTTCTTTGTTGCGCACGGTGCTTTCTCCATCTTGTGAAATAACAGCATTTTTTCTCCATAGTGACGGGAAAGCGGTATACTAAAATACAGCACGCTGTTTTGCGCAGTCGGGGGAGGATGTGTGTATGGATAGCGAAAAAACACCCAACAATCGTGACGTTTCCCTTGCCGGCCGCATCGCCGGCGCGGTGTGGGGGCAGTTTGTCGGTGACGCTTTTTGCCTCGGAAGCCACTGGATTTATGACCTGGACGAATTGGATCGGCTTTTCCCCGGCGGGCCGCAGGGCTTTGATCCGCCGGCCGAGGGGCATTACCATTTCGGCAAGAGTCCGGGTGAACAGACCCACTACGGCGACGCCGCGCTGCTCCTGCTCCGCTCGATGATGGAACGGGACGGATTCGACGCCGCAGATTTCGGGAGCCGCTTCGTGGCAATGATGGAATGTCCGGCCTACCTTGGGTACCGCGACCATGCCGCCACGGGGACGATGGCCAACTATCGAGCATTCCGCAAGACCCACCCCGATGCTGCCTACAGTTTTCAGGAGGGGGCCGACGACGACCAGCCGGCCACCATCAGCCGGCTGGCGCCGCTGGCGGCGCACTATTTCCGCAGCAGCGATTATCTGGTGCAGGTGGAGCGGGCCACGCGGGTCTGCCAGAATAACGAACGGGCGGTGGCCTATCTCAAGGCCCACGCCGTGATCCTGCGCGAGCTGTTTTCGGGCCGCCCCCTGGCGGCCGCATTCAACCAAGCGGCGGAAGAGACGGCGGCAGAGGGGTCTTTGGGCGCCGAGGTGAGCCGAAAGATCAGAGACGCCTTCTCGTCCCGCAGCCTGCCGGTGCGCACGGCCACGGTGCGGTTCGGTCAGTCGTGTCCGCTGGCAAACAGCTTTCCGTCGGCAGTTCACTGCGCCCTGCATCATGCCGACGATTTCAAAGGCGCGCTGAAGGCCACGGCAGCGGCCGGCGGTGACAACGCCGGCCGGGCGGCCATGATCGGAACCTGGCTGGGCGCGTCTCTGGGGGTTTCCGCCATCCCCGCTGAATGGCGCCTGCGCCTCAAGGCCCATGCCGAGATAGAGAACGGCATCGGCCGTTTGATGCGAGTGGAATGAGTTTGGAGCGGCTTCGGCCGCTTTTTTTATTCCTGAATCCGTGACACCTTCACGGCTCCTCTCGCTTTGCATGCCTCAGTCCAGGCATGTGGGCCGGGGCTCCGTCGTGGCGGAGGACCCGCGAGACAGCCGGCATGGCACTTCTGGGCGGCGTTGGACCCCGGCATGTCGCTCGATCCGCCATTCAGATGTCGTGAATTCAGGTTATTGCTTTTGACTCACCGGCCCGCGTGACGTATAATCACTCCCGGACGGTCGCCGACGATGCCTGCCGCGCCATAAGCCATTGTAGTGTCCCGTGCGGTTAGTTCGTAGTCGTACTTCCGGCTCTTAAGGCCTTTGCCGTCGTTGCGGCTCCTTGATGTAGACCCTGCTACACCTACGTCGCCGCGCCTTGGCATCAGCCAAAATATCTCGGAATTACTTCCCACGATTAACCGCACGGGACACTAAGAACGACATCGTTCCCGCCGAGAGGAGCCCCATG
>JBEKFJ010000109.1:0-16527 GCA_050013355.1 Oryzomonas sp. | reverse complement strand
CCGACTGAAGTCCTCAACCCGCGTAATACCTGGGCTGACAAGGGTCTATATGATAAGACGGCCGCTAAATTAGTCGAAATGTTTAAAGAGAATTTCAATAAATATGCATCACTTGTATCAAAGGACGTTGCCACCGTTATGTAGTTTCCGTCTGGAAAGGCTTTTTCCCCGCCCATGCCTCGTCAACCCTCGGCAGCATCTCGTGCCCCAATGGAAAATCTAGGTTAAAGGAGCATGTTATGGCACGAATAGAAAAGATTGAGGCCATTGAGATTCTCGATTCTCGCGGTAATCCAACTCTGCGGGTTTCGGTCACTACAAAGAGCGGAATCATTGGAACGGCTGCTGTCCCTTCCGGCGCTTCCACAGGTGAGCATGAGGCATATGAACTGCGCGACGGAGATTCAAAGCGTTTCAAAGGCAAGGGTGTGCTGAAGGCATGTAGTAATGTTAACAAAGAGATGCAAGATGCATTACATGGAATGGACTGTCGCGAACAGGGAACTATCGATAGGACTATGCAGGAGTTGGACGGGACTAAAAATAAAGAGCGACTCGGAGCCAATGCAATACTGGGTGTTTCACTCGCAACACTGAACGCCGGCGCCATCTTCTCTAATCTCCCTCTCTACCGTTACCTGGGTGGAGCAGGCGCCGACCTCCTGCCGGTGCCAATGCTGAATATTCTCAATGGCGGTGCCCATGCCGACAACAACATAGATTTTCAAGAGTACATGCTTGTACCTGCAGGACTTCCTACTTTTGCTGAAGCAATGCGCTGTGCAGCGGAAGTATACCACACCCTAAAGGAAATCTTGCACGAGGGCGGTCACTCCACCGCGATTGGAGATGAGGGTGGGTTCGCACCCAATCTTGTTGATAACGAGAAACCTCTCCAACTTATAACTGAAGCAATAAAAAAGGCCGGCTACCGACCAGGTACGGATGTATTTATTGCCATGGACCTGGCTGCAAGCAGCTTTTGTAAAGAAGGGAGATACTTCTTGGGATCCATTGAAAATTCACTCTCTTCACAAGATCTGATCGAATATCTTGAACGTCTTGTCGCCAACTATCCAATTATCTGTATAGAAGATGCCATGGACGAGAACGATTGGAGTGGGTGGGCGGCGCTCAAGACACAATTGGGAGGACAAGTGCAACTGACTGCCGACGATCTAACAGTCACTAATACAACTCTTATTAATCGAGGTATTCGTGAACACTGTTTCAACTCGGTCCTCATCAAACTTAACCAGATTGGTAGCGTCAGCGAAACCTTTTCAGCCATTGAGACAACACAAAAGGCGGGATTCACCGCCATGGTTTCCCACAGAAGCGGGGAAACCATAGATACGTCTATCGCCGATCTCTGCGTGGGCAAATTGACGGGCATGATTAAGTCTGGTGCACCCTGCCGTTCCGAGCGATTGGCCAAGTACAACCGCCTGCTTCAAATTGAACAGGAACTGGGCCAGTCGGCACGTTATGCCGGTAAGGGGGCATTTTGCAGCATAGGAAGGTAATACATCAATCGTTTCACTAGAGACCATTTGGAATTACTGAAGCGGAAAATGTGAATTCATATTGGGTACAAAGCTACATGTGGATTCATATGTTGGTTATTCACATGTTGGTGGTAGATCAGCCCTGTCAATCCTTTTGAACGCTTTGAATTGGCAATTTGATACTTCTATGAGAGTAGGCGTTTGGCAATAGCAAGCAGCAACTGTAAACGAGGAGTTGTGGCTGATTTGTCTCTTTCAGCTGCTAAAGACAATGTTCCGAATGAGATGGGACAGCAGTATGTACCATAATCGCACCATAAAGAATATGTTAGTTATTATATAGCATATTTGACTTAGAAATGAAATAACTGAAAAAATTTTGAGATATGAAAGATGCTCTATGGATGAATATAGGCACCACATAAGGCTTGTTTGCGAAGAGCGCTGTTATCTGAATGTGGGTGATTCTCATTACCCCGCCACGTTAGATAATATCTCTTTGGGTGGAGCCCTTGTGCTTTACTGCGGTCATCTACCAAGCGCATGTGTTGGCGACAAGTGCAAATTAAGTCTGAACGGAACTCCAACCTACGGGTATGTTTGTGAAATTACAAGGATTGCAACTCCTAATGTTGCCTTGAAATTTGTCATCTCAGGTGCATGAACTTTAAAAGAAGTGGTCGGCATCGAGATTGGGTTGATGACAACGATTCATTCGTACACAGCGACCCAGAAAAGCGTAGACGGCCCTTCCAATGAATGGACCTGTCCGGAATGAACGGTTAATTATATGAGGGTACGCATCAATGATTAACTGTCAGGCAAATGTCGATGATGACGCGCGAAATTTGCCCCAGGGGAAGAGCTTTCCCCTCGGGGCGACGCTCAGCCGCGACGGAGTGAATTTCAGCGTTTATGCCAGAAATTGTGACGGCATGGAGCTCCTTCTGTTCGACCACGTCGATGATCCACGGCCGGCTCGGGTCATTCTTCTCGACTCGCAACGTAATCGGACTTACCACTACTGGCATACCTTTGTCCCAGACCTCGGAGCCGGCCAGCTCTATGCCTACCGAACCGTGAGCACTGAAGCACCCAGGCCAGTACTCCTCGACCCATATGGTCGAGCCGTCGTCACCCCTGCCGGTTACGACCGCCAGATTGCCACTTTAGGGGATGGTGCCGCCACCGCCATGAAGAGTGTGGTAACCGACCGCCGTGGTTATGACTGGCAAGGGGACGCCCCGCCGCGACACCCCTTCAGCCGCACAGTGATCTATGAACTGCACGTAGCCGGCTTCACCCGCCACCCTTCCTCGGGAATCCCGGCAGAGAAACGAGGCACCTTTGCGGGACTGATCGAGAAAATACCCTACCTGCGAGAGTTAGGGGTGACTGCCGTGGAACTCATGCCGGTGTTCCACTTCGATTCGCGGGACGCTCAGCCGGGACTTGTCAATTACTGGGGATACAGCCCGGTGTCGTTTTTCGCTCCCCATGCCGGCTATAGTTCGCGCCGGGATCCTCTCGGCCCCCTCGACGAGTTTCGCGACATGGTGAAGGGGTTCCACCGAGCAGGGATCGAGGTGATCCTCGACGTGGTTTTCAACCATACCGCCGAGGGGGACCAGACCGGCCCGACCTTCTGTTACCGGGGGCTGGCGGATGATGTCTATTACATTATTGATCCAGGCGGAGCCTATGCCGACTACACCGGGTGTGGCAATACCCTTAACGCGAATAATTCCATCGTCCGGCGTCTCATATTAGACAGCCTCCGCTTCTGGGTTGAAGAGATGCATGTGGACGGATTCCGTTTCGACCTGGCCTCCATTCTATCCCGCGATGAACGGGGGCGCCCCCTTGAGAACCCGCCGGTTCTTTGGGACATCGATTCGGATCCGGCGCTTGCGGGGACAAAACTCATTGCAGAGGCATGGGATGCAGCCGGGCTGTATCAAGTGGGTTCATTCATCGGCGACAGATGGAAGGAATTGAATGGAAGCTTCCGTGACGATATTCGCAGCTTTCTCAGAGGTGACGATGGGACGGTTTCACGGTTCGCCTCCCGGCTCCTGGGTAGCCCGGACATCTATGGCCACAAAAATCGAGAGCCTGAGCTGAGCATCAATTTCGTTACCTGCCACGATGGATTTACACTGAATGACCTAGTTTCCTACGAGCGCAAGCACAACGAGGCCAACGGCGAAGAGAACCGTGACGGCGCCGACACAAACCTGAGCTGGAACTGCGGCGTCGAGGGACCCACCGATGATACGGCGATCGAAACGCTCCGCAACCGGCAGGTAAAAAACTTCCTGGCCTTAAACCTCATAGCCCTGGGTGCGCCGATGCTGCTTATGGGTGACGAGGTTCGCCGCACCCAAGACGGGAACAACAACGCCTATTGCCAGGACAATGAGACAAGCTGGTTCGACTGGAAACTGGTTGAACGCCACGCCGATATCCATCGCTTTGTACGTCTCCTCATTACTGCCAGGCTGGCGTGGCAAACCTCGGAGAGACACGCCGGCCTGACCCTCAACCAGATACTTAGTCAGGCTCGACTGGAATGGCATGGCGTGCGACTCGGACAGCCCGACTGGGGGCATGATTCACACTGTATTGCCTTTACTGTCTGGAGCCGGTCAGGGGGGATTGTCTTCCATTTCATGATAAACGCCTACTCGGAACAACTTACCTTCGAACTGCCGCCACCGCAGGGATTTCCCGGAAGCTGCTGGCGCCGATGGCTCGATACATCTTACGCGTCACCAGATGATATCGTTCCGTGGGACGAGGCAAAATCGCTCAATGGTACGACCTATGATCTCCTCCCCTGCTCAATGGCGGCACTGCTGGCTCGATTTGATTCATCTGAAGATGAAGTCCTAATTTCCAAAACCTTGTAAAAGGAGTCGCCATAACTGTTGCGAACTATCAGGTTTACCATTGAACAGCTTGGCGACAGCAGCTTTCCATCACCCATGCTGTGCGGACGTTTTACCGGTCAGCCGCGAGAGATAAATGAAACCCCGTGAGGTTAGATGTGATTGATATTCTTGTTGCAAACCCCTTGCTTCTTCTCTTTCTTGTAGCCGGAATAGGGTATCCCCTGGGCCGCATCCGGGTATGGGGGAGTTCCCTTGGTGTTGCGGCTGTACTTTTTGCGGGGCTCGCCATCGGCTCCATTCATCCTGACCTCAAATTACCCGAGATCATCTATATACTTGGGCTTGCTCTTTTCGTTTATACCATCGGCTTATCAAGCGGACCGTCGTTTTTCTCCTCATTGCGGCGCGATGGGATTCGCAACAACCTGCTGGTTGTCCTCATCCTTGCATTCTCTGCGTTTCTTGCGTTCATGGCCCAGATACTGTTCACATTGAAGCCAGCCATGACCGTTGGCATGTTTGCCGGCAGCTTTACTAATACCCCAGCCCTGGCCGGCGCACTGGAAACCATAAAACACATCGCAACGAAGGATAATCTTAACCAACTCCTGACCGTACCGGTTGTTGGATACTCCATTACCTACCCGATGGGGGTAATCGGGGCAGTCCTTGCCATCTCACTGGCCCAAAAGATATGGAAGACCGACTATGCGGCCGAAGCCCGGTCGCTGAAGATATTCGGGGCTTCGAAAGAGCCGCTTCAGGTTTGGAGCATTTTGGTGACCAGGCATGAGGTTCTGGGTGAAACCTTGTCATCGTTGTGCCGAGGGCATGAATGGCGGGTGATGTTCGGGAGGATCAAAAGAAATGGCAGAATCTTACTTGCCGAGACGGACAAATGCCTGGAGGCGGGCGACGTTGTATCTGTGGTTGGAACTCCCGATGAACTGGAACAGGCAATGCGATATATCGGGGAGCGGAGCGACGAAGAGTTGCAGCATGAAGAAAGCGAATTCGACGTTCGCCGCATCTTCGTCTCCAACCAGAATGTCGAAGGGGTCAAACTCCGCGACCTTGGGTTCCAGGAAAAATTCAATGCACTGATCACAAGGATCAGACGCGGAGACGAGGACTTCCTCCCTGAAGGCAACATGACGCTTGAACCGGGAGACCGGGTGAGAGTGCTGGCTCGACGGGATCAGATGGGGGCGGTTACGGATTATTTTGGTGACTCCTATCGTGCCGTCTGTGAGGTGGATATTCTGACCTTCAGCTTTGGCCTGGCTTTTGGACTCTTGCTTGGGGCCATTCCCTTGCCTTTCCCCGGGGGTATCACCTTTAAGTTGGGCTTTGCCGGTGGGCCGCTGATTGTGGCGCTCATTCTCGGGACCATTAAGCGGACCGGCAAACTGATTTGGAACCTCCCGTACAGTGCCAATGCAACCCTCCGCCAGATCGGTCTGGTCCTTTTTCTGGCAGGGATAGGGACAAGATCCGGTTATGGCTTTATCTCGACCTTTACCAAGGGCGGAGGGATTACCATCTTTGTTGTCGGCGCCGCCATCACGTTCACAGCCGCTGCTCTGCACCTCTGGATCGGGCACCGCCTGCTCCGTATCCCCATGAGTCTTCTGACCGGCATGGTTGCCGGATTGTTCACCCAGCCCGCTGTTCTAGGGTATGCCTTGGAACAGGCGGACAACGACCTTCCCAACACCGGCTACTCATCGGTTTACCCGGTTGCCATGATAGTCAAGATTCTACTCGTACAGGTACTCCTTTCACGCGGCATATGAACAACATGAGTTTCAAACCACACCCCTTACAGTCATGAAAATGGAACGGGGAGACATTGGTCAAGATGGGCAAACAGGCTTAGCTGTACTGTCCCCATCAACCAAGATATTTTGTTCTTGGGAGCGGTGACCTTGAGTGTTGATTTGTGATTTGGGAAAAGTTTCTCATAGTTTTTGTGTGCTGTTGCACTGATGGCCATGGAATCTCCTTAGCTCAATTTGGTGTAATCTTTATCCGATACTGGTTCCAACCAGGTTGCCGGACCTTTTTCAGGATTGACCTCAATGGCAAGGTGGACAAACCAGCTATCCTTGGCAGCGCCATGCCAATGCTTGACATCGGCAGGGATATTGACAACATCGCCTGCATGAAGTTCCTGTGCAGGCTTGCCCCATTCCTGATAATAGCCTCTGCCGCCCGTCACCAGAAGAATCTGGCCGCCCGCGTGTGAATGCCAACTGTTGCGGCATCCCGGCTCAAAGGTCACGTTTCCGATTGGAAGGGCCGAGCCGAAAGGCACCAGCATATTGAGCCATACGGTTCCGTTGAAATTTTTACTTTCAAGTTTTTCCCCAATGGGAAAGATCACGCTACTACTCCGATCGTTTGGGCCCATAATTGATCACTTCCTTTGATTGTCCTTAGGTCATGGTTACACTCACATCTTTTGCCGATACTCACCGTTCCATAGCAAAGTCATCAATGCAACGGTGAGTGATGCAACGTACGAGTTGGATTATCGAGACTAACCTCAGTTGTCTCCATGTCCTACAATTCAAAAACAGAATCAGTAAACTGGTTTTTCGTCCCATTGCTCCCCCTTTCTCCTAGTCGGCAGAAATCGACGACAAGAATGGATGCTGCAAATTGTAAAGGTTCTATCGCTGCCAAAGTATATGAGCTTCTTCAAGAGGAATTGCAGTTCCAGTAAAGTATGGAACTATGCGTGCGGTAAAATCCCCGTGCGGGCGTGTCGTCGGCACCTGGCCTTTGTAAATATAGCCATTTTCTGCACCCACCAACTGCTGATCGCGGCTCATCTCGATCCTGACCGGACTCCCACCGTTTAATTTATCAGCATACAGCTCGACATGCACCGCGTCAGGACCGATGCCATTGAGATAAACCTGAACTTCGAATAGGTGCCATTTACCGTTTGTGACAACCTTAACGTCACCAAAACGCACGTTTGACCATTTGTTGCGTAACGTATGTTGCCAATCGACCATTTGCAAACCTGCCTTCCCTTTCTCGACGGCGCGTTCGTGATAAGCTGCCGCTGCTGGGAGATAATAGCGCTCGGCATACTCACGTACTGTGCGATTGGCGGAAAACCGCGGCGTTAGTTGTGCCATACTTTCCCGCATCCGCGCCACCCAGGCAGTGGGGATACCCTGTTTGTCCCGGGAATAAAACTCAGGGATCACCTTCTGTTCGAGAATCGTATAGAGTTCCTCCGCTTCGATAGCGTCCCGAGCAGGGTCATCGCCATGCTCAAGGCCATCACCCAACGCCCATCCCACCTCAGGGGTGTATGCCTCGGCCCACCAGCCATCCAATTCCGACAGATTGATTCCGCCGTTAACAAGCACTTTCATGCCGCTCGTTCCACATGCCTCCCATGGGCGCCGAGGCGTGTTGATCCAGACGTCCACCCCCTGCACCAGGTGCTCGGTCAAGAGCATGTCGTAATCGCTGAGGAAGATTACATGGGGGCGGGCTTCGGGCCGTCGAATGAAATATGACCATTCCTGAATCAGCGCCCGCCCGGCCTGGTCCGCCGGATGAGCCTTGCCGGCAATGATGAGTTGCACCGGGTGCTCCGGATTGGTCAACAGACGTAGCAGCCTCTCCGGGTCGTGCAGCAGCAGATTTGGCCTTTTGTAGGTCGCAAAGCGCCGTGCAAAGCCCAGGGTCAAGGTGTTGGGATCAAACAGGTGTTTCGCGCTGTCTACCGCATTGGGCGAAGAGCCGGATGAGGCTAACTGCCTTGATAACCTTTCGCGCACGTATTCAACAAAAGACTTGCCGGCTGCTATGCGAAATTGCCAGAGCCTAACATCAGAGACACTTCGAATATCCTGTGCCAGGGTTTCCGTTGTCCCCAGCCAGCGATCCTTGCCACAGGCTTCCGTCCAAAGGTCATCGGACGGAGCCGAGTCCCAGCTCGGCATGTGGACTCCGTTGGTCACGTATCCAACCGGGATTTCGTCCTGTGGCCAATGTGGAAAGAGAGGCAAAAAGATATCCCGGCTGACCTCTCCGTGCAAACGACTCACACCATTAACCGCCCCGCTCCCGCGGATGGCCAGATAGGCCATGTTGAAGCTTTCCAACGAGTCGTTCGGGTTCCGGCGGCCCAGAGCCAGTAACTCCTGGCGTGAGATGCCGAGCTTCTGTTCGGCATACGCACCAAGGTATTGCTCGATGAGAGCCGGAGCGAACCGGTCAAAGCCGGCGGCTACTGCCGTGTGGGTAGTGAAAAGGTTCCCCGCTCGTGTAACGGCCAACGCGACTTCGAAGGGTTGCCCGCTTTCTTCCATGAAACTTCTTGCGCGCTCCAACACGGCAAAGGCCGCGTGCCCCTCATTCAGGTGACAAACTTCCGGACGGATGCCGAGCGCACAAAGCAGTCGCCAGCCGCCGATCCCGAGAAGCAATTCTTGCTTGAGGCGCAGTTCCGGGCCGCCGCCATACAGCTCGCTGGTAATCCCTCTATGAGCGGGGAAATTCGCTGCGTCATTCGAATCCAGCAGATAAAGATTTGCTCTGCCCACCCGTACCTGCCAAGCGCGCAGCCAGACCGAGTAACCGGGTAGGACGATCTCCAACCGCAACCACTCGCCGCTAGTTCGGCGCAAAGGCGTGATCGGTAGCTGCCCGGGATCGTTATAGGGGAAAAGAGCTTGCTGAGCACCGTCCTTGTCGATCATCTGCCGAAAATAGCCTCGCTGGTAGAGCAACCCAACACCGATGACGGGCACGCCCAGATCGCTTGCAGCTTTGAGTTGGTCGCCGGCCACATTGCCAAGTCCACCGGAGTAAATCGGTAGAGCTTCACTCAACATGAATTCCATGCTGAAATACGCGACGCAGTTCAAGGGAGATTGTGGGTGATATTTTTGAAACCATGCCGGCGCCTCCGCTGTTTGCCGCCTGGTCTGCAGCAAGTCATCAACGTTTTTGCGAAAAACGGGATCGGCAAGCAGGCTCTCGATCCGGTCACGTGAGACTGTCTGCAGAACACTCCAGGGATTTTGAGTGAGTCCCCACAATACGGGATCGAGTGAGCGCCACACTTCGTCTGTGGCATGATCCCACGATGAACGCATATCCAAGGCTAGCTCAGCCAGGGAATCCAACCCCTCGATTTCCGTTGGTAGATTGAGTTCTCCTTCAGCATTGGCTCTACCGTAATCCCTCGCTATGACTGTGTTTCCGCCAAAACATCATCGACAATCGTCTGCGCGTCCTTCTGGATACGGCGCAGATGATCGGTTCCATGGAAGCTCTCCGCATAAATCTTGTAGATATCTTCTGTCCCTGACGGACGCGCAGCGAACCATCCGTTTTCGGCTATTACTTTCAACCCCCCGATGGGCGCACCGTTGCCCGGCGCGTGGGTTAGGACAGTCTGGATTTTTTCGCCCGCCAGTTCGGTGAACGTAACCTGCCGGGGTGAGAGTTTCGCCAACAGTTCTTTTTGCTCCGGTGTGGCTGGCGCCTCAATGCGGTCATAGGCCGGTTCACCGAATTCGCGTGTGAGCTCGCGGTAGATTTCACCGGGATCGCGACTCATCCGGGCTGTGATTTCCGCCGCCAGCAAAGCAGGGACAATGCCATCTTTGTCCGTCGTCCAGACGCTGCCATCCAGACGAACAAAGGAGGCTCCCGCACTCTCTTCGCCCCCGAAGCCAAGCGAACCGTCGCGCAAGCCATCGACGAACCACTTGAAGCCAACCGGCACCTCATAGAGCCTCCGGCCAAGCTTCGCGGTGATGCGATCGATCATCTGGCTGCTTACCACCGTTTTGCCGATCGCCGCCTCCTTGCGCCACTCCGGCCGGTGTTGAAAGAGGTAGAAAATGGCGACGGAAAGGTAATGGTTGGGCGGAAGCAAGCCTTCGCTTCTGGTGACGATGCCGTGCCGGTCATGGTCGGTGTCGCAGGCGAACGAAAGGTCAAAGCGATCCTTCATTCCGATCAATCGTTGCATCGCATAGGTCGAGGAAGGGTCCATCCGTATCTGGCCATCCCAATCCACCGTCATGAAACGAAAGGTCGGATCGACGGTCTCGCTGACGACCGTGAGGTTCAACCCGTAACGTTCAGCAATAGGCCCCCAGTAGCGGACCCCGGCGCCTCCGAGCGGATCGACTCCCATATTGATCTTCGCGTCACGAATTACGTCCATGTCGATCACACTGCCAAGATCGCTGATATAGGCCGCGAGGTAGTCGTGACGATGTGTTGTGGATGCGCGAAGAGCCTTCGCGTAAGAAATCCTTTTTACACCCCAAATACCGTTCTCGAGAAACTCGTTTGCCTTTGCCTCGATCCAGGCAGTGACGGCGGATTCGGCCGGCCCGCCGTTTGGAGGATTGTATTTGAAGCCGCCGTCATGGGGCGGGTTGTGGGAGGGAGTGATAACAATGCCGTCCGCGAGCCCGGACTTACGACCACGGTTGTACGTGAGAATTGCATGGGAAACGGCAGGGGTTGGGGTATATTCATCCTCCTGTGAGATCATTGTTTCCACTCCGTTTGCCGCCAGCACTTCAAGCGCGCTGGCAAAAGCCGGCACTGATAGGGCATGGGTATCAATGCCGAGAAACAGTGGACCGTCGATCTTCTTCTGCTTCCGGTACAGGCAAATGGCCTGACTGATCGCGAGGATATGCCATTCATTGAATGCCTTTTCGAATGCGGAACCACGATGTCCTGAGGTTCCGAAGGCAACTCGTTGCGTCGGGACAGAAGGATCAGGCTTCTCCGTATAGTAGGCCGAGACGAGCTTGGGCACGTTCACCAGCATTGATGCATCGGCCGGCTGACCTGCAACGTGGCTAACTATCATAGGTTTTCACTCTCCGCTCGTGCAATCAATAGTTTTCTTGTCCAACTATTCCAGAGTATTTGGCCCATCGCCACGGCGCTTACGTTCCCACTTGATTACGCAGATGCTCAAATCTGCCTGGGTTAAATCATAGCCAAGGGTGCAGCAGTAACCGCCTACCTGGCAAGCCAGATAGGTTTTTCAGAGCTGACTGCGTATTGTTTTCAATTCCTGCCGACGTTTTTCCGTGATCTTGGGATATGCCATCTTTAGTTCATCGAGTGCATCAAGAACAATTTGGGATATTATTAGCCGGGCATTCTCCTTATCATCGGCGGGAACGACGTACCAATGCGCATGAGGGGTGCTTGTCGAGCTCAGGCAAGCCTCAAAAGCCTTCATGTAGTGCTGCCAGTATTTCCTCTCGTGAATGTCAGCGAGACTGAATTTCCAGTTTTTGTCCGGCTCATCAATGCGCTCCAGAAATCGCTTCCGCTGCTCCTCCTTCGACAGGTGGAGATAAAACTTAATGATCCTGGTGCCGTTCCGGTGGAGATGCTCCTCCAAGTCGATAAT
Organism: Oryzomonas sp.; assembly: GCA_050013355.1. Lineage (GTDB taxonomy): Bacteria > Desulfobacterota > Desulfuromonadia > Geobacterales > Pseudopelobacteraceae > Oryzomonas. The sequence goes on along the minus strand of JBEKFJ010000109.1, from coordinate 4,696 downwards.
GGAACGATATCGATCCTCCCAAAAGGTTTTTTCGTCAAGCGACTCATCCGGTAGCCCTTGTTCGCGGAGAGTCTCGGGATGCACGCGAACGACGAGCACCTCCTCATAGTAGGAACGATTGAAGATGCCGATCCGCCCGCGTTCCGGCAGATGACGAGTCGTTCGCCAAAGAAAATCGTGCTTTAACTCCTCGGCGCTCGGCTGTTTGAAACCAAAAACCTCACATCCTTGCGGATTGACCCCGGACATGACGTGACGAATGGCGCCGTCCTTGCCGGCAGCGTCCATCCCCTGGAAAATCAGCAGCAACGCATAGCGGCCGGACGCGTAGTGAAGGTGTTGCAGCGAACTCAGCGCCTCGACATGTTCTTCCAGGAGTTTTTTATATTGCTTCTTCGACTTGTAAAAGGGTGGCACGATCGTCGGCCACTCTTTAAGTTTGATTTTTTCTCCGGGCCGCACACGGAAATCCTTTGAGTTGATTTTCATTTTTCATCCTTTCGGCGATGCCGGCCAAGTTGTTCGCGTCTGTTTATTTATCATCTTTCCGATTCTCCCGCTCCGCCTTCTCCAAGTCTTCAACAGCTTGTAGGTCCTGACGCCCTAACTCCTCGTAAAGTTCATGTACTCGCTTGATCATCCCAGGGGTCAAATCGGTCGGTGTCTTGGGTTCAGATTTAGGTTCGGCCTTCGTTTCAGGTTCTGGTTCAGCTTTGGTTTCCGGCGGCGGCTCGTCCTTCGTATCGGATTTAGCCTCGGCTTTGACTTCGGGTTTCGGCTCGGCTTTGACCACAGGCTGAGACTCCTCTTTGGTATCAGGTTTGGCCTCGGCATTCGCTTCGGGCTTGGCAGCTACTTTTGCTTCAGGCTCGGCCTTGACATCAGCTTTCCGAATCTCCCGCTCCGCTTTGTCCCAATCCTGAACTGATTGACCGTCCCGTCGGCCCTGCTCCTCATAGAGTTCATACGCCCGTGTGGCGATCTGCGGTGTCAGATCAGAAGTTGTTTGGGCTTTGGCATCAGGTTTTGGCTCGACTGCGGGTTTGGCTTCAACTTCAGCTTGGGCTTGAGGTTTGGGTTCAGCTTTGGCTTCCTGGTTCTGCTCGACCTTTGCTTCGGGATTAGTGTCAGCAGCTTTGATTTCGGGTTTAGCCTCAGGTTTCGAGTCGTCCTTGGCGTCAGGCTTTGCCTCCGTCTTGGATTCAGGCTTAACTTCGAGTTTGGCATCGGCCTTGATATCAGGCTTGTCTTTTTCTTCCGGCTTGTCCTCGACTTTGGAATCAGGCTTGGTTCCAGCTTTGACAGGATCAAATATCCGATACGCGAGCAGTTTCACGCGGTCATTCACGACGAACCACAACAGCGCATATCCCCACACGAACCCGGCCCATTCCCAGCCAAGAGGAGTCATAAACAGACCATAAACCGCGATCAACGTCGCCACGATTTGCGTGCCGAGCACCGCGATCCATAAAGTCTTTGCCGGGCGGATTGACCAGAACGGGCCGCGCGTGCGTGTAAGAAAGATCGTCAGATGTCCAGCCACTGACAGTTTCAAATACATCAATGTCTGGATGTGCGCGCGGTCGAGATGAAAGACACGCTCGCCGAGATAGAACAGGCCGAAGGCAGACACGACCCCGATGACGCCCAGCACCGTGGCGATCCCCAATACCATGCGCATGTTCCATGCTTCGGGCTGATCTTTGTAATGAACGTTATCATAGGCAATGGACAGGATGGCGCCGTCGTTGAGCAGCGCCAGCATCACGATCATCACTGCAGTCAATGGATAAAAGTTAAAGATCAGGATCGCAAGGGTCATGAAGAAAAGCACACGTAGCGTCTCGGCGATGCGGTAGATTGCATAGCTGTTCATCCGCTGGAAAATTCTACGGCTCTCCTTGATAGCGTCAATAATCACTGACAAGCCGGGAGTCATCAGCACGATGGCAGCCGCCGCGCGCGCCGCGTCCGTTGCGTCCGAAACGGCGATGCCGCAGTCGGCCTTCTTCAGCGCAGGGGCATCGTTCACCCCGTCGCCCGTCATACCGACGATGTGGCCGCGTTGCTGCAAAACATCCACAATATGGAACTTATGCTCAGGGAACACTTGGGCGAAACCATCTGCTTTCTCGATGGACTCGGCCACCTCTGTGGTCTCTTTCTTTTTCGAGTCGCCCAAGCTGCCGGCGTCGAGGATATTTGCGCCCATGCCCAACTTTTTGGCGGTTTCCTGGGCAATGGCCAGTGCATCGCCCGTAACCATCTTGACCTTTACGCCCATCGCCAGCGCGGTAGCGATGGTTGCCTTCGCATCTTCCCGCGGCGGGTCGAACAGGGGCAATACGCCAATAAGCTGCCATTCTCCGTCCCCCTCGGCCCTGGCCACGCCCAATGAACGAAAGCCGCGCGCCGCGAATTCATTGACCGCCTTATCGACGGCGGGCTTAACCTGCCCGGCGTTGGCGGATAACGCCAGGATCACCTGCGGCGCTCCCTTGGTCACCTTGAACGTTTTTCCATCTTTGTCCTTGACGATGGCTTCGGTACGCTTATGCACCGCATCGAAGGGCTGAAAATGGACCGACTGGTAGCCTTTCAAGGCTTCTTTGTCTTTCAGTCCCCCTAAGACAGCCAGGTCAATGGTGTCATTATTGTCCGCGCGCGACGCCAGTGCGGCGTTGAGGATGACTTGTTCGGCAGGAATATCGTTCACGCAGAACGGATCGCCCAGCGTCAGCTTGTTCTGGGTCAGGGTGCCGGTCTTGTCCGCGCACAGCACATCCACGCCCGCCAATTCCTCAATGGCAACCAACCGGCTCACAATCGCCTGTTTTTTGGCGAGCAGGCGCGCGCCGACCGCCATCGTCACCGACAAAACCGTCGGCATCGCCACGGGTATCGCGGCCACGGTCAACACCAGGGCAAACTGCAGCGTGGTGAGTATCGCGTCGCCTCGATAGATTGCGAAACCAATAATCACCGCCACCAGAGCTACCGCCAGGATGATCAGGTAATTGCCGATCTTCAAAACCGCCTTTTGAAAATGGCTGACAGTATGCGCCTCCTGCACCAGTTGCGCCGTCTTGCCGAAATAAGTTTTTTCGCCCGTGGCATAGACCATTGCGCCGATTTCGCCCTGACGAATGATCGAACCGGAGAACACTGCCTCGCCCGATTTACGCTCGGCGGGCAACGACTCGCCGGTCAGAGCGGATTGATCCACCTCCACCGGGTCGCCGTCCAGCAATCGCGCATCCGCCGGCACGATATCGCCCAGGCGCAGACGGATGACGTCGCCGGGCACCAACTCGCGCGCCGCCGGAGTGGTCCACTTCCCATCGCGTAGGACGCGGGCCTTGATTGCCAACTTGGCCTTCAGGGCAGCTATGGCGTTGCCGGCTTCACGTTCCTCCCAGAAGCCGACCACGGCGTTGGCAACCAGCAAAAGGAGGATGATGAAAAAATCCGGCCAGTGCCCGACCACGCCCGAAAGAATCACCGCAATCTCGATCATCCACGGGATGGGCCCCCAAAAATAGGAGAGGAATTTCAGAAAGAGATTCGTCTTCTTTTCGATAAGTTCATTAGGACCATACTGAGTCAGCCGTTTCTGCGCCTCGGCTTGGGTGAGGCCGTCCGGCGACGATCCCAATTTTTTCTCCACCTCCGGCATGGGGAGTGATTTCAGATCGTCCTTCGTATCGGGCTCCGATCCCGGCTTCGCTTCGGGAGCCTTGGGCTGGTCGTCATTGGGTGTCATAATGGCTATCCTTTCATTCTTTGCAATGCCTAAGGTTTCATGAGTCGCGGAGCGTGCCCTGCGCTGCAACCGAACCCGTGGCGGAGGCTTTCCCTTTAAGAATCCACTCGAAGACAACCCCGATGAGGGCACCGAGAACGGGTCCGACGATGTAGATCCATGTGGTAGTCAGATCGCCGCGAACCACGTCAGGTGCAAAGGAGCGAATCGGGTTCATTGAGGCTCCACTGATCGGGGCAGCCCAGAGTCCTGCGAGGGCAATGTACCCACCTACGGCAATTGCACCGTTAGTGCCGATGTTGCGAGCTCCCGATGCCGTGCCGAGAATTGTATTTACCAGCCCTGTCGTTAAAACAATTTCGATGGCAAGTGCTGTGAGATTTGCCACTCCTTTTCCCGGCAGAGTCGCACCCAAAGCGCCGATTGTACCAAATAAGGTTTTGAGAAAAAATACAGCCGTAATACCGCCAATTATCTGCGCAAATATATATCCGGGCACGCGACGCCAAGGAAAATTTCTGCGCAATGCAAAGGCCAAAGTGACGGCTGGATTCAAATGGGCTCCGCTAACTGTGCCCATGAAGTAAATTATCGCCATCACCATGAGTCCTGGAGCAACTACGGCCATTCCCAAAGTTACGGCACCATCACTTTTTGCGGCAACAACATTGGCGCCTGTCGCCACCATGACCAGCAAGAACGTGCCCCAGACTTCGGCAAACAAACGCCGCCACTCATGAGAATCATCGAGAAAATCCGGAGACATTTGTGGGTGGAGCATTAAGAGGTTCAATGCGGATTTGGAGTTTGTCTCGTTAGCGGATTTCACCTTTCTTCCCTCTTCCATAAAGGCTGTCTCCTTCATCCTTGGTTTTTATCAGAAGGACGGTTTACAAAGTCTTCGATTAAATGGCGCAAACGAATAATTTC
>JBEKFJ010000108.1:0-9656 GCA_050013355.1 Oryzomonas sp. | reverse complement strand
ACCGCTCTGCCCCTTTTCGCGCCGCCGGCGTCGGAGAGCATCATGACTTGCCCGCACGGCGATCCGCGTCAACCAGTGTTCAAAGGGAGCATCGTGCCGAAATGCCGCCAGGTTTTCAAAGGCCTTGATGAATACCTCCTGGCAGATGTCTTCCACCTCGTCGCTGTCGCGGGCAAAACGGGCGGCAAGCCCGAAGATACGCCGCTTGTAGCGGGCCACCAGCAGAGCGAAGGCCCTCTCGTCACCCGCAAGGGTGGCGCTGATCAGGCTCTCATCGGAAGACTGCTCTGGCACACTCGTCACGATCGTTGAAGTATCCAAGTTCATTGCATTTGTAAGGCACGGGATTTGAGAGGCGTCCCCTGCTCGGCTTACCTTCGCAGTATTCCTACATTTGAGACGGCAACGGCAGGTGAAAGGTTACACCATGAGGCAGAAATAAACCCAGATTTTCCATTAGGCACGAGCCCTGCAGGGGCTTTGCTCCGCCTAATGGAATATCTGGGTTAAGCAAAGCCACCAGGTGTGGCGGCTCTGCTCGCAGCGATACGGATGTCGTCACATAGCCTGGACGGTTGGCATCAAAATCTGATCAGCAGGCCGCCCCAGGAGAGACCGCCGCCAAAGCCCATGGTCAGGACCAGGTTGCCCGGCTTTATGGTGCCGTTGCGCAGATTCTCGTCAAGCACCAGCGCCACCGAGGCGGCCGAGGTGTTGCCGCATCGGTCCAGGTTAAGCAGAAAACGTTCCTTGGGATAGTCGAACTTCTTGGCAATGAAATCGATCATGCGTACGTTGGCCTGGTGCGGGATGATGTAATCGAGGTCAGACGTCCGGATGCCGCCCTTCCTGCATATCTCCACGATAATCTCGGGGATCACGTCGATGGCGAAGACGTAGACCTGCTTCCCGGCCATCTTGAAGGTGTTCTCGCGGGCGGCGATGGTCTCGGCAGTGACCGGCTTGCGCGAACCGGAGGACGGCACCTGGATCAGCGGCCAGCCGCTGCCGTCGCTGCGCATGTAGGTGCAGAGCACCCCTTTGTTTTCCTCGGTTGCCTTCAGGATCACCGCTCCGGCGCCGTCACCGAACAGCGGACAGGTGGATTTGTCCTCGAAATCCAGGATCTTGGAGTAGGTGTCTGCACCGATGGCCATCACCGTCTTGTACTTGCCGCACTTGATGAAATTGTCGGCCACCTCCAGGGCATAGACAAAACTGCTGCACACCGAGTTGACGTCAAAGGCAAAGGCATTTACGGCGCCGATGTTGTGCTGGACGATGCAGGCTGTTGCCGGCAGGATCATGTCCGGCGTCGAGGTGCCCACCACGAGGCAATCTATCTCGGAGGCGCCGATACCGGCCGCCTCCAGGGCCTGCTTCGCGGCAATGGTTGCCAGATCGGAAGTTGCCTGATCCTCCCGGGCAAACCTGCGCTCACGGATGCCGGTCCGGGAAAACACCCACTCGTCGGCGTTGTCCACCAGATCTTCGAAAAACTCGTTCTTAACCACCCGTTCCGGTGAATACGCCCCGCTGCCGATGACCTGAGAATAAATCATGATATCCCCGATGCTGCACATGCCGTGCAATAGTTCCCAATTATAGTTATAATAAAGTTTTTTAAATTTGGCATAAAATAACGCTATTTGTCAACCCGAATGTTGTATAAACGACACACCCAAGAGGGACGACCCATCATTCGTCCCGGTGCAGCAACAGATCGGCAACGGAAAAGACCCATAAAAGGGCAAACGCCGCCAGAAGCCCTTTGCCGAAGCCGGATACTCCCTCCAGGGCCGCCATGACCTCGCCGGGTGAGACCGTAACCGCGCCGGCGGCCACCCTGGAGGCAATCACCGGTCCGAGCCCCTTCAGCACCACGAACAGCGCCAGCAAGAGGAGCAGGTTGAGTACCAGGATGATGGCGATCCCCGCAACCTTGCGGCAAAGATAGAGCTGGCCCAGGCCGGGCAGGACAAGGGCCGAGAGCAGCAGCGCGGTGCGCTTCCGGGTCACGGGGTTCCTCCTGCGGCCGAGGCGGCGAGCAGAGCCGCCATATCGCCGTGGATCAGGCCGTTGGTGGCCAGGATGCGGTCATTGAACACGTCATAGGGAGAGCCGTCGAAGGTCGTCACCATCCCGCCCGCTTCACGGACCAGCAGGACCCCGGCGGCCACGTCCCACGGCTTGAGCTTCAACTCCCAGAAACCGTCCAGGCGGCCGGCGGCCACATAGGCGAGGTCGAGGGCGGCGGCGCCGGCCCGGCGGATGCCGCGAGCCGCTTTCTGAAAAGCAATGAAGTTGGCAAAGTTGTTGGCCGTATCGGTGGCGCAGTCGTAGGGAAAGCCGGTGCCCAGCAGGACGTTCTCAAGGGGCGAGCGCGTGGAGACCCGCAAGCGACGGCCGTTCATGAATGCCCCCCCTCCCTTGGTGGCCGTGAAGAGTTCGTCGGACAGGGGGTTGTAGATAACCCCCGCCGCCAGTTCGCCCTCCGCCTCCAGGCTGATGGAAACGCAGAACCAGGGGAAGCCGTGGGCGTAATTGGTCGTGCCGTCCAGCGGGTCGATGATCCAGCGAAACAAGGGGTCGCCCGACGGGTACTCCCCCTCTTCGGCGATGATGGTGTGACCGGGAAAACACGCCAGAAGTTGCTCCACGATCAGCCGTTCAGCCTCCCGGTCCACCTCGGTCACCAGGTTCTTGTCCCCCTTCAGGTCAATCTCCAAAAGCGATGTAAACCGGTGGCGCTGGTAGCTTCCCGCCGCCAAAGCCGCCGTCACGGCGCTGTCGAGGTATTTTTGGTAATCGTTCATCGCCGCACCTCACTACAAACCAAATAGGTAGTTTTGCCACAAGACTCAGAGACACAGAGGAAATCACCGAGTTGATTAAAATATTCTCAATTCCGGAATGGAGAAGAGAAATTAGACCAATACATTATCTAGTTTCCATTCAGAAATGGTTATCTCCGCTCTGTGGCTCTGTGGCAATTTTTTTTCCGGGATAAAAGAAGGCGGCCTGATACGCCGCCTTTACAGGAATATGTTTATACCAGACTCAGCGCCTCCTGACAAGCATCCGTCTTTCTGCTTTGACATTACACCTGCTTTAAGGCATATTCTAGCCTATTTATCAGTAAACTCATGCCTTATGGGCACGAAACGGAGCGATCAATCGTGGTACTCTTTGCAAACATTCTCATGGCGCTGGCCAAGATCGTGGAACTGGGCGACGGCCTGCTGACCATCTACAAGTATATCCTGCTGGCCAGCGTGATCATCTCGTGGGTGAATGCCGACCCGTACAACCCGATCGTCAACTTCATCTATCGCGTCACCGACCCGCTCTTGCGCAGGATCAGGCGCCACATGCCCGACACCGGCATGCTCGACCTTTCCCCAATTGTGGCCTTTGCCTTGATCTATGTGATTCAGATCGTCGTATTCAACACCGCCTATCAGTATCTCATGACGGCTAGTATGTCACTAAAACTGAGAGGTTGACCAGCCATGAAGATCACCCCGCTTGATATCCAGCAGCAGCAGTTTAAAGGCAAGATGCTGGGAGGCCTGGACCCAGAGGATGTGGACGCCTTCCTGCAGTCAGTGGCCTCGGAAATGGAAAGCCTGATCCGCGAAAACAATGAGCTGAAAGAACAGCAGGCCCGCCATAACCGGGAGATGGCCGAGATGGCCGAGAAGGAGAAAGACCTTCGCGAAACCATGCTGGCTGCCCAGCGGATCACCGAGGAGATGAAGGCCAATGCCAAGAAGGAGGCCTCACTGGTCATTTCCGAAGCCGAACTCAGGGGCGAACGGATCGTGATGGACGCCGAACGCCAGTTGGGCGAGCTCAAGGCCCGGATCGAAGAGGTCCGCCGCCAGAAGATTCAGTTCGAGATAAGCCTTAAAGCCCTTCTGGACAGCTATGCCCGCCAACTCTCCGGCGATGAGCACGCCTGATACTCCCCTCTGCACTGATACGGATGGGGGTATCGTCCTTACCCTTCACATCCAGCCGCGAGCTTCGAAAAACGAGGTGTGCGGCATCCAGGACAATGCCCTGAAGATCCGCCTGACCTCGCCACCGGTGGATGGCGCCGCCAACAAGCGCTGTCGTGAATTCCTGGCGGAATTGTTCGATGTGCCCAAATCCAAGGTCGTGATCCTCTCGGGTGAAACCTCGCGCCACAAGCGCGTCAGGATCGGCGGCAAAGATCCCGTAGAGCTCAGGCGCGCGCTGGAAGGGCTGATCCCGCAGCACCGCTGACCAACAACAGGTGTCACGGATTCAGTGCTGAATCAACCACGAAAGGAAAAACACATGGCACAGGCAAAAAACGGCGACAAGGTTCGCGTGCACTATACCGGCACGCTTGAGGATGGTTCCGTATTCGACAGCTCGGAAACGGGCGCCGACGAATGCAGCGACGATTCGTGCGGTTGCGGCGGTCAGGCCGGCGGACCGCTGGAGTTCGTCATCGGCGAGGGCAACCTGATTCCCAAATTCGAAGCAGCGGTGGTCGGCCTTGAACCGGGCCAGAAGGTGCAGGTCAGGATCGCCTCCGAGGACGCCTATGGCCCCCGCGTCGATGAGATGGTGGCCGTGCTCGAACGTAGCGAGATTCCCGCCGACATCAACCCGGAGCCGGGCCAGCATATGGAGGTGATCCTCCAGGACGGCGCTGCAATGCCGGTTATGGTAACCGAGGTGACCGACACCACCGTCACCCTCGACGCCAACCATCCGCTGGCCGGCCGGGATCTGACCTTCGACATCACGCTGGTGGAGATACTCTAATACCGATTTCAAATCAAGGCCGTCCAAACAAAAGGGCCGTGGAATGCCCCACGGCCCTTGCTTTCTTAACCTTGTAGTATAAACCTTACGGCTGCTTCCCCGTGGCCACCGTGGAGCCGACCGGCTCCACACCAAAATCCTTGGCAGATGCCGGCGGATTGGCAATCACGATCACAAAGGGAATCGCTTTTCCCGGCTGCACCCCCAGGTTGTCCAGCGAATCGCCGAACTGGTTAGCCATGGCTGCCTCAATCTTGTCCAGCGGCATGGTGGCAAGCTGCTCCCTGGTAAGCGGGTTTCCACAAAAGGCGTTCTTGCTCGCCAGCACCTGGCCGTTCGGGCCGTAGATCATCCCCTTGACCTGGATGGCGGCCCGCGAGCCCGCAAAATCGTTGACCGCCTCTCCGCTGATCACAACGAGTTCACCGGCAACGCTGTTCTTGACAAAAGCGGCATTAACTCCACGTATCGAAATCCGTCCGCTCTCCTTTGCCACCTTCTCCGCACTAAACATCGAGTAGCCGAAATAACCCAAGACCGCAACAACCGCCACGACAAGCACGATGACCAGCCCTATGAAGAGGGGGCTCTGCTTACGGCGCGAGGCGATGGAAAGCGGCGGCAGCTCTTCCTGCGGCGCGGACTCCTTTGTCCCCTGCGCCTCCGCCAGCGGAGCAAAAAGTAATTCCTGGGCAGGCTTAAGTTCCTCAGGATTGACTTGCTGTACAGCCACCGAGGTCAGCTCGTCGCCGAAATCGATTTCACCTAGGCTGAAGGGTTCATCGGCCTTGGCCCCGTCGTTGCCATCGACGGTTCCATTTCCACTCCACCCCTTTTCGGCCGTCCCCATGGAATCGGCAAAAGCCTCGACCGGAAAATCAAAGGTGATCGGTCCGGCGGATTCTTCGGGTGTCGGGGTGGCAACGGCATCGCCAAACAAGCTTTCATCGCCGAAATCAGCAGCAATCGGCGCGGTAACGCTGCCTTTTTCCGGGGCCGCATCGCCGAAATCAAAATCGGAAAAGTCCACCTCGCTTGACGGCGCCGCGTCTTCAGCATCGCCGGCTGCGGAGTTTCCGGCATCATCCGAAAAAGAAAAACCAGGCTCTTCCCCCCCGAGCGGGGCTGAAGGCGACTCTTCCGCCGGAGGAGCGAACGGGGACTCGCCGTCCGCACCCGGGACGGCAAACGGGCTGGCGGGCGGCTGTTCAAAGCCGATTACGTCACCAGGTTGCGACTCCATCTCCTGTTGTTGCTTCGTGACGGTAAATACATGCCGGCACTTGGCGCAACGAACCTTGACGCCCTTGGCCTTGATCTTGGCATCATCGAGCCTGAACTTCGTGAGGCACTGTTCACACTGAATAATCATCTGCGACTCCCCGCTGATATGTGGTGGCACAGTACATAAATACTTGGACCCTCTATGGTCTATATCAAAAAGGGGTAACGGTGTCAAATTCATAAAAATTAGTTAGTTTCCATCCTGAAAATCCGGATGAGAAACAAACTGTTTCCGATTCGGAAAGGAGGGCTTTTTCGAACAGGGACCCGGCGCAATTATTGGAATGAGATCCGCAGACAGTTGTCTCAATTTACGATTGCCCGCACAGAAGCAGTGGTTTTGGTTGAAAGTGGATGGCTATACGTAGTATATGGTAATGGTTAAAATCTATAACAAAGGCGGAGAGGCCGTTGCTCAGGTTCATCGTATCCATAATCCTCGGCACCGTGGTCATGTCCGCACACCGGGACTGTCTGGCTGCCGCGGAGTCTCCCGCAGTTACCCCTTCACTTTCCCTGACCGCGACCGCCGGCATGTTCCTGTTTGACAGTCAAAAGAATCTGGAGGCTAGCCCCACGTACGGCATCCGTCTTGGTTACGACATCATTGGCCGAAATATCATCGACAGCCTGGGGGTCGAAGCCGGGCTCGACATAGCCATGACCCGTTCGAAATCGAATAATCGCGCCGCCAATGCATACCTTCTGCGTACCGAGACGTTCTATACCATCCTGCCCCGAGCACGGCTCGTCCCCTCTATAGTCGTCGGTATCGGCGGCATGTATGTCGATGGCGGCGGCAGCACCTCGGCAAACGCTTTCTTCGACTACGGCGCCAGCGTAAAATATTTCCTCAAGGATTATCTGGCGCTACGAGCGGACTTCCGCCATATATTTGCCTACGAGAACGCGGCCGCCCGCAGCAACTTCGAATCGACCCTCGGCCTGTCATTCTTCCTGAGCTACGACAAGAATTTGAAGCGGGTACCGCCGGTCGATTCCGATGGTGACGGCGTACCCGACTACCTGGACAAATGCCCGGAGACCCCCAAGGGAGTCAAGGTGGACAAGGACGGCTGCCCAGTGGATAGCGACGGCGACGGCGTACCCGACTACCTGGACAAATGCCCCGAAACACCGGCAGGGGTCAAGGTCGATAAAGACGGCTGTCCGCTTGACAGCGATGGCGACGGCGTACCCGACTACCTGGACAAATGCCCCGGAACTCCGGCAGGGGTCAAGGTAGATAAGGATGGTTGCCCGGCAAAAACCACAGAACCTGCTGGAACCGCCGCGCCCCCGGAAGCGGCGGCATCCGTGACGGGAGAACCGGCCAAAGCCCCTGCCCCGTCCGCTGCCCAGGCCCCTGCCCCCACAGCCCGGAAAACCCAGAAAGCCCCGACAGCACCCTGCATCGTCAAGGTCAACGGCGTAAGCTTTGTGGATTCCGATTGCGACGGGGTTCCCGACTATCTCGACAAATGCCCCGGAACACCCTGGGGGGTCGAGGTTGATAAGGATGGGTGTCCGACGGGGATCACTGCTCCGGCAGTTCCGACGCCGGCAAATCAGGCTCCGGCAAATCAGGCTCCGGCAACCAAGGCTCCTGCAACTCAAGTTCCTGAAACTCAGGTTCCGCCGGTACCAACCCCTGCTCCCGCTACTCCTGCTGCGCCGCAAACATCCGTACCGCCCTTGGTATCCATACCCGCGGCACCGGCGCCTGAAAAGCCGGGGGTGGAACCTGCGCCCGGCGAGCCTGAGGCTGCGGTGGACAGATGCCCCCCAACCCCTGAAAGCAGGATCGCTAACGACGAAAAACCGTTGATGAAGCTCATCATCAACTTCAGTATGGACGAGACAGAGATCAATCCGGGATATTCCGGGAAGATCGAGGAAATCCACGACTTCATGAAGAAAAATCCTAATGTAATCGCCCGGGTGGAAGGGCATGCAGATTATACGGGTCCGTTCGATTACAATGTGACGCTTTTCCGCGTCAGGGCCATCAACATCAAGAACCTGATACTGCACAACGGCGACATCAACCCTGAAAGGATCAGCATCAACGCCTATGGCTGCTCCATCCCCGTTGCCGGCAACAGGACGAGCGAAGGGCGCAGCAAGAACCAGAGTGGCGTGACCGTGCTGACCCTCACGATCACCGGTCCCACGGTGATAAAGTAGTTTCCGTCCGGAAAGGGCTCTTTTCCGCCCATGCAGCGTCAATCTTCGGGCTTGCTTGTGCGGCGTACCGGTGTACGCCTCCGCGCAATCCCTTGATTTCCTTGCCTGGACAAAAAAGCCCTCCTTTCCGGATGGAAACAAAGTAATACCGATTTCAAATATCAAATTTTTCCATGGGAGCCGGATCATGGCACTGCGCGTCTACAACACCCTATCCGGGGAAAAGGAAACATTCGTACCGCTCATACCCGGCAGGGCCGGCATGTACGTCTGCGGGGTAACGGTCTACGATTACTGTCACATCGGCCACGCGCGGGCCAACGTGGTTTTTGACGTAATCTACCGCTACCTGCGGTACGCCGGTTACGATGTCACCTATGTCCGCAACTATACCGATATCGACGATAAAATCATCAATCGCGCCAACCAGGAAGGGGTGGACTACTGCACCATCACCGACCGCTACATCCAGGCCTTCGACGAAGACATGGAGCGTCTTGGCCTCGCCAAGCCGACAGTGGAACCCAAGGCCACCGATCACATCGGCGGCATCATTGCCATCATCGAGACCCTGATCTCCAAGGGTCATGCCTATGAGTCGGAGGGTGACGTCTATTATGCCGTGGAGACCTTCCCCGACTACCTCAAGCTTTCCAAACGCAACCTTGACGAAATGAAGGCCGGCGCGCGGGTCGAGGTGGGCGACAAAAAACGCCACCCCATGGACTTCGCCCTCTGGAAGGATTCCAAGCCCGGAGAGCCGTGGTGGCAATCGCCATGGGGAAAGGGACGGCCCGGCTGGCACATCGAGTGTTCAGCCATGAGCATGGAATTTCTGGGCGCCACATTCGATTTTCACGGTGGCGGCAAGGACCTGATCTTTCCTCATCACGAAAACGAGATCGCCCAGTCCGAGGCAGCCAATGGCTGCCGGTTCGTCCGATATTGGCTGCATAACGGTTTTGTCAACATCAACTCTGAGAAGATGAGCAAATCCCTGGGCAACTTTTTCACTATCCGCCAGGTGCTGGAGAAATTCGACCCGGAAACGCTGCGCTTCTTCATCCTCTCGGCCCATTACCGCTCTCCGATCGACTTTTCCGACCAGAACCTGGACGAGGCCCGGACAGGCCTGGAACGCATCTATTCCTGCCTGGCGGCCCTGGACGAGGCCCTGCTTGGAAATCCCGAAACGCCCGAGCTAGCGGCAGTGGAACCTTTGACCGAGGCCGGGATGGATCTGCAGGAGAGGCTGGAAAATCTTATCCCCCGTTTCAGCGAGGCCATGGATGACGATTTCAACACCGCCCAGGTACTGGGGATGCTGTTCGATGCCGTGCGCGCCAGCAACCGTTTCCTGGCGGAGACGAGCAAACTCAGCC
>JBEKFJ010000107.1:0-9755 GCA_050013355.1 Oryzomonas sp. | reverse complement strand
GCGCTAAAGGATATTGAACAGGGGCTGCGCTACTCCACCGATTCTATTCGGGACTCGAGTGTTGTGACCACTGAGTTGGCGGAATTGTCCGGAAAGCTGAGATCATTGGTCATGACATTTAATCTCGACGCTTCAAATGCCACTCACGACAAGGCAAGTTCTTTGAATATTGGTAACCTATGAAAATATCCGAGCGGCTTATTCGGGTACTGGTGGTTGACGATTCGTCCTTGGCTCGCGATATGATCTGTTCCATCCTGTCGTCTGAGCCCGGAATAAGTGTCGTGGGAACGGCAGCAAACGGCTTAGAAGCCGTTGCCATGGTGGTGACGCTTAAACCTGACCTGGTTACGATGGATATTGAGATGCCCATGATGGGCGGTCTTGATGCCATTGAGAGGATCATGGTCGAACACCCGGTGCCGATCCTGGTGGTGACGGCGTTGGGAGGCGTCCGCACCGCTTTCTCCGCCGTATCCAAGGGAGCGCTCGATGTCATTGAAAAGCCGGATATTGACTATCAAGGCGGGTTGGAACTGATCAAAAAGGTACGGCTTTTGTCCAATGTGAACATATCCCGGCATCTGGACGTCAAGGCGCGAACGGAAAGCATGGCTGGGAGTTCCGCTACTGTCATTCCACCGCGACCAAACAGCAGGGTCATCGCCATTGCCGCCTCCACAGGTGGGCCCCAAGCCTTGCAGCAGATCCTCTCGCGGCTCCCTGAGGACTTTTCCGCGCCCATTGTCATCAGCCAGCACATAGCGGAAGGTTTTGCCCAAGGAATGGTCGATTGGCTGAACGCCAGTACGCCACTTGCGGTTTCCGTTGTCCGCACCAGCGAGCAGATGATTCCCGGCCGCGTGTATGTCAATCCATCGGAGTTTTCCATGCGCATTACAAGGCAGGGAATGACTATTCTCGAAGCACAGGAGGCGTCCCAGCTTTATCATCCCTGCTGTGATACCTTGTTAACCGCCACAGCGAACGCCTATGGCGAGCATTGTGTGGGGGTCATCCTAAGCGGCATGGGAGACGATGGCGTTGATGGCATGCGGGCAATTAAATCAGCCGGGGGGATGACCCTGGCTCAGGATGCCAAAAGTTCCGTGGTGTACGGCATGAACCGGCTTGCGGTGGAGCGTGGGTATGTAAGCCGGGTTGTGGCGCTGGCAGATATCCCCTCCGAGCTTGTGGCGCTGGTAGGCGGCATAAGAGCATGATTCGAGCAAAACAATGACAGAGCCGGACAACGCCAAACTCGTCGTTTTTAAGGACCTGCTGTTGACTAAGTGCGGGCTCGGATTCGAAAATGAACGCGAAGCCGCCCTGATCAGTGGTCTATGCCAAAGGATGACCAGCCGGAGGATAAAGGATTTCGATGACTATCACGGGCTTCTGACCGGCGATATCGATGAATTCAACCGACTGGTTGAACTGCTCACCATTAATGAGACATATTTCTTCCGCGAACCGGACCACCTGAAACTCCTAGTTGAGCGGCTCATCCCGGATATTGTTGAGGAGCGAAAAAGCGGCCGGATCAGGATCCTGAGTGCGGGGTGTTCCACCGGAGAGGAACCGTATTCGATCGCTATGCTGCTGCGCGAGCGGTATGGGACCGACTTTGGCAGACTTTTTTCCATCACCGGCGTGGATATTGACACCCCCGCTATTGACAAGGCTAAACGCGGGGTCTACGGCAAGAATTCCTTCCGCGCTGTTGACGCTAACCGGCTCGACCTCTTTTTTGAACCATTCGGCAGGGAGGAGTATCGCCTCAAGGAAGAGATCAGGCAGGTTGTGACCTTTGAGGTGATCAACCTGTTGGGCACGGTCTACCCCGCTTCCATGCAAATGCCTGACGTTATCCTGTACCGCAATGTCTCTATCTATTTTCCGGGACAAGTACAACATGCAATATTCAGCCGTTTGGCAAGTCTTCTCACCGAAGGTGGCTATCTCTTGGTCGGTGCCACGGAAACCATCCACCACAACCTGGGTATCCTCTCCTTGGTGGAAAAAGACGAGCTGTTTTTCTATCGCAAATTGCCAAATTTATTCATCGAGGATCGTCGCAACCGGAACAACGCCGGCGGCGCGAGCGGGCTCCCTGCAGCCGGAGCCGGCCAACCGGCGACGCCAACTGCACGCGGCCAACGGAGGGCGGCCGGTCACGGCTATGCGTCCCTGGCGAACGCCCAAGAGCGGCGGTCCTCGCCCGACGCACACACGCTCTTTGACGATGCTTTGGGACTGGCACAAGATAATCGCCCCGATGCGGCCCTTGAACTGCTCGACACGCTCATTCAACGGGACGACTCTTTTGTGAAAGCCTATTTACTCAAGGGGACCATCCTCTTGAACTCATCCCGCTTCGACGAGGCCCGTGAGAATTGCAATAAGGCGCTTGCCAACAATACTCTCTGCCTGGAGGCGTCTCTTATGCTCGGCATCATCGCGCGGCACGAGGAAAACGACGACGAGGCCATCAGGCGATTCCGGGAGGCTATTTACCTTGACTCCGCTTGTTGGCCGGGCCATTTTTATACAGCCGAGATAGCGTATGCCCGGGGCGACACGAAACGGGCGTGCAGCGCGTACGAATCCGCTCTCAGGATACTAGAAGGCGACCAATCCGGAGATCGGGTGCAGAAGTTTTTCCCCTTGGCGTTCAAGAATGATCAGTTCGTGGCTATCTGTCGGCACAAACTGTCACTTATCAGAGTTCAGGAAAAGTGACCTATGGCATTTGACCGATCTAAATTTCTGGCTCGTTTCGTCGAGGAGGCGCGTGAACATTGTTCACGGATAAGTGCTGGTCTGCTTGACTTGGAACATTCTTCCAGCGACGTTGAAACGCTCAATTCCTTATTCCGGTCAGCCCATACCATTAAGGGATCGTCGCGTATGATGAAGCTGGTTGCCATTACCGAGTTGTCACACCACATGGAGGATGTGCTCGATGCGGTGCGGGGTGGCAAGGTCTCTCTGTCCGTATCTCTGGCGGATCTCCTCTTCAGAGCGGTAGATGCCCTGTCGGCGATGCTGGATACGGTGGCTGCCGGGGCGCAATTGCCGGAGGCGCCTATGGCCCTCTGTGGTGAGCTGAGCACAGCGGCGGGGACATCTGATATTCAGGACGATGTTTCGCCGCCACAACAAGTCACTCCGCCCGATGTTGTACTCGCGCCGATCGAGGCGGTGCCCGTTGAAGTCAGTGAAGCTGTTTCCGCAAGGCCCCCGATCCAAGGGAGTGAATCAAATGCCGCGCCTTCCGCGACCACGGCGGACGATACCCGGTCGGCCAAGCCAACCGGCATGGTCAAGCAGATGGATTACCTGCGTATCAATGCCGTAAAGATGGACGATATGATCAGGCTGATGGGAGAGATTGTCTCCGAGCAAGGCAAATTTAGGCGTCAAGTCTTGCGCCTGCACGAGATTGAGCGCGCAACGGAACGTTTCATGGCGCGCTTAGCGGAATCGTGCAGGGCCCAAGCGGAGAGCGTCGAACTGGCCGCAACCGGGACTGCCATCCATCAGTCGTTGCGCCTGGCGGTGCGCTCCTTGTCAGACACTGTGATCATGCAGGATCATCTGGTCGGCGAACTCCATGAGACCTCACTCTCCCTGCGCATGCTGCCTCTGTCCACGGTGTTTGATACCCTACGCCGCACGGTACGGGACCTAGCCCGTGAACACGGCAAAGATATGGACTTTGTGGTCAACGGCGGCGAGACCGAGTTGGACCGTAAGATTATTGAACGCATCGGCGATCCCCTGATCCACATGATCCGCAATTCCCTCGACCATGGCCTGGAAAACGCGGAGGAACGGAAGGCAGCGGGCAAGCCGGCCAAGGGGATCATCACCCTCTCAGCCTTCTATGATGGCGGCTGCGTTACTATTGCCCTGAGCGATGACGGCAAGGGGATGTCGGCCGAGCGAATACGTGAGAAAGCTCTGTCCAAACGGCTGTACGATGCGGACACCCTTGCCCACATGTCCCGTTCCGAAATCACCAACCTGATTTTCCTTCCCGGTTTCAGTACCAGCCCGATCATCACTGATCTTTCCGGTCGGGGGGTTGGGATGGACGTGGTAAGGAAGAATATCGTCGATGACCTGAAGGGAACCATCATCATCGACACCCAGGAAGGGAAAGGCACTACCTTTTTCCTGCGGTTACCTCTCAACCTGGCGGTATTTCCTCTGTTCCTGGTATCGGTGAATGGGTTTGTCTGCGCCCTCCCGGCCACCTCCATCGCCAAGATGCTATCGGTCCGTAAGGATGAGATTATTGATATCGTCCACAAACAGGCCATCCGTTTGGAAGAACAGATAATTCCGGTGGAGAGCCTGGCCGCCATCCTCGGACGGCCCTGCGAAACGGAAGGGGATACGGACGAAAGGCAGTTGGTCATTGTCAGAGACGGCAGCGAGATGCTCGGCCTCATGGTGGACGAGATTCTGGGTAGGGAAGAGATGGTGGTCAAACCGTTGCCGGGCCATCTACAGAACCTGCGTCTAGTCTCGTGCGTCACTATCGATGTGGGAAACAGCATTGTCAACGTCCTGCACGTCCCCGAATTGTTCAGGCTCGCTCGGGAATTAGCGGAGCCGGCGCGAACGCATGCCCCTGCCGAGGAATCCAGGGCAACGATCCTGGTAGTGGACGATTCCTTCAACACCAGAGAGATCGAGAAAAGCATCCTGGAGGCTTACGGCTATCTTGTAATAACGGCCAGCGATGGCCAGGAGGCGTTGGAAATGACCCGCGACGAAATGTACGACTTGGTCATTACCGATGTTGAAATGCCCAGGCTGGACGGGTTCTCGCTGACCGAACGGCTGCGAAGCGATGATCGTTACCGCAACATCCCGATTATTATCGTCACGTCGAGAGAAAAGGACGAGGACAAGAAACGGGGCATCAAGGTCGGGGCCGACGCCTATATCGTCAAGGGGGCCTTTGACCAGTCCAATCTGTTGGCAACGGTTAAGAACCTGATTGGATAACCTATCAAAGAAGTCTTATTTATGACAAGGCGCTGTACCGGGCTAAGGAGAGGGGAAGGAATCGAGTGGACGTGGCTACAATATAATGGTACGAGACTGATAGCAACGTTTAGCGAAAGGAATATAACCGGCAACTACTTAGTTTCCATCCGGAAACCCCGGATGAGAAACAAGCAGTTTCCGATTCGGAAAGGAGGGCTTTTTTGTCCAGGCCAGGAAATCAAGGGATTGCGCGGAGGCGTACATCGGTACGCCGCACAAGCAAGCACTATGATTGACGCCGCATGGGCGAAAAAGGACCCTTTCCGGACGGAAACTACTTGAGAACATAAGAAGCAGCCTGTGGAGCATTGGCGGGACTGCGGGAAAAGGGATGACGTTATGAGTGGCGAAAACTGCAGGATACTGGTGGTGGATGACGATCCGTTTGTAGTCGAGCTGCTAGCGATTATACTGGAGGCGGACGGTTATGAGGTCGATACCGCTGAAAATGGCGAGGATGCCCTGGCTAAGTTTACCGCTTCTCCGGATATCGGATTGATCATTTCTGATATGAATATGCCGGGAATGACGGGATTGGAACTGATCGGTCAAATCCGCGCCTATAAATCGTCAATACCCGCCATCCTGTTGACTGGAACCGATGACGTGGACCCTGGGCAAGAGGTCGATGAATATTTGCTGAAGGATGAAAACATTCAAGATAACATTTCGCTTTCTGTGGAAAGGGTACTGAAAAGGCATGCCCCAGAATGATGATTCCCACTCAATTAATGAGAGCCCAACATTTTTAGAGTTCCCTTTTGATCTCTGCGGGCCAAATTTCCTGCTCCTTGGTGTGTTGTTGTAATCCGCGGCGGTCAACGGCGGACGGACTGCCCTTAAATCGGCGGGATGATTCGTAAGCCTTTTTCTTTACTGTAGTTTTCAAATGGAGAAACTATGAGCGTCAAGGCAAACTTAATTGCAACAAAACTGAAAAAGCTCCGTGAAGGGTTTATACGACAACTCCCCTCCCAATTGGACGTAATCAAAGAGGCTTATGCCGCCCTTGGCAAAGGGGACCCGTCCAAAGAGGCTCTTGAGGAACTACACCGTTACTTCCATACCTTGAGGGGGTCGAGCGCTAACTTCGGATTGGGCGCTCTGAGTGCCGTTGCCTCAGAGGGTGAACAACTGACAAAAAAGGTGAGAAAGGGGGAGACTGATCCCGAAATTCCCTGGCGCCCCTTGTTAGAGGAACATATCGCCCAATTGGTGCGCGAGGTGGCCGATATCAATCCGTTGCAGTTGCTGGATCTGCAGGCTATGGAGATTGTGGCTGCCGCCGAAACATATAATGAGAAGGAGAGCAAGCTCGTCTATCTCTGTGAGGACGACTCATTTCAACGCTTGAATCTTGCCACCCAGATCGGTTGTTTCGGTTTCGAGGTGGTCTCCTTT
The DNA here is from genome assembly GCA_050013355.1 of Oryzomonas sp. GTDB lineage: Bacteria > Desulfobacterota > Desulfuromonadia > Geobacterales > Pseudopelobacteraceae > Oryzomonas. The sequence continues at coordinate 3,290 of JBEKFJ010000107.1, read as the reverse complement.
GGAGAATTGGAACAATTCCGCAATGCAATTCTAAGCGGACACCCCGACGTCATAATCATGGATTTGGTCTTTCCCAACCAGCCAACGGGTGGCGCAGACATCATACAGGAAATACGGGCCGAGTTGAAACTGGAAATCCCTACGATCTTTATTTCCTCACTCAGCGACCTTCCTTCCCGTCTCGCGGCCATACGGGCCGGCTCCAGCGCCTATTTCGTTAAACCGGTAAACGTCACCAGCCTCTGCACGACCCTCCATAACCTTACCTCAGGGGAAGCCCCTGAGCCGTACCGGATCATGATCGTGGATGACGATCCTTATCTGTCGGAGATGTTTGCCACGGTTCTCCAGGGAGCGGGGATGGAGACCCGGAGTTTGAACAATCCCTTGCAGGCTTTGCCGCTACTCTTTGAGTTCGAGCCGGATTTGATCCTCTTGGACATGCATATGCCCGGCTGCAACGGCATGGAGTTGGCCAAGACTATCCGGCAGATCGAGGCATACTTCAGCATTCCGATCATCTTCCTTTCCAGTGAAACCGACACTGACGCGCAGTTCGATGCGAGACGGATCGGGGGGGACGAGTTCCTGAACAAACCGATCAAGCCTGATCACCTTATCTCCGCCGTGACCGTTCTTGCCGAACGAATGAAGATAATACGCTCATACATGGTTAGAGACAGTATGACCGGGCTCTTCAACCACACAGCCACAAAGGAGCATCTTGACCTCGCTATTGAAATGGCTTTGCGTCGAGAGGAAACCGTCTGTTTTGCCATGATTGATTTAGATCTCTTCAAGAATGTTAACGACAAGTACGGTCATCATGCGGGTGATCGGGTTCTGATGGCGCTGGCTCGGCTTCTCAGGCAACGGCTCCGCAAATCCGATGTGGTCGGCCGCACAGGAGGCGAAGAGTTTGCCGTCATACTCCCCGCGTGCTCCATCCAGGATGCAGGCTCCCTTTTGGAGCAAATACTGGAGAGTTTTGCTGCCATCGTCTTTCCTGTCGGGGAAGATTCTTTCAATTCTACCTTCAGTTGCGGTGTTGCCTCCCTAGATAACTACGACACTGCGGAAAAACTATATAAGGCAGCGGATGAGGCACTCTACTTGGCCAAGCGCGAAGGACGCAATCGTGTCGTAGGTGTCGGTTACGGGGAGTCCTGATGACCTAATGACGCAATCTTCTGATTCTGAGCAAATCCAGGCAACGCCCCCATGACTGCCCATGCCCGCCTTCCTGTTTTCCCTTGACCGCCACCCCGCGCAGTGTTATATCAATAAAACTTGATATAATAAAACCGCTAATACTGATGTGGATATGCTCGATACCCTCAAAGCCCTTGCCGACCCCTCCCGGCTCCGCCTGGTGGCGGTTCTCCTGCGCGGTGAATTCACCGTGCAGGAGTTGACCCATATCCTAGCCATGGGGCAGTCGAGGATCTCCCGGCACCTGAAGATCCTGACCGAGGCCGGGGTGCTGTCGGTCAAGAGGCAGGGGACCTGGAGCTACTACCGGGCCGGCGAGGTGAACAATTTTTTCGGCGCCATTCGTCCGTCGCTGGAGCGGGAACTGAACAGCCTGCCCGAGCGGAGCCGCGACCTGTCTGCAGTGGCGGCGGCACTGGAGGAGCGCCGGCGGCGCAGCCAGGAGTTCTTCGACCGCCATGCCCACCAGTGGGACGATTTGGCCCGGACGCTCCTGCCGGTCCCGGAGTATCGCCGATTCCTGCTTGAGCTCGTGCCTGCTGGTGCCACCGTATTGGAGATCGGCATCGGCACAGGCGGACTGTTGGCTGAGCTGGCAAAGCGGGCGGCGCAGGTAATCGGCGTGGACCATTCCCAGGCCATGCTGGAGGAAGCCCGTCGCCGGCTGGAACACAACGGCTCGGACACAATTGAACTGCGTCTGGGGGAGATGTCCCACCTCCCCTTGCCCGATGCCTCGGTAGGGTGCGTCGTGGCCAATATGGTGCTGCACCATGCCGCCGATCCCGGCGCTGTCCTGCACGAGATCCGGCGGGTATTGACACCCGGTGGAGTGTTGCTGCTGGCCGACCTGGCCCGCCACGAACGGGAAGCGGCTCGGGAGCAACTGGCTGACCAGTGGCTGGGTTTTGAGCAGATGGAACTGACCGCCTGGCTGGAGGAAGCCGGATTTTTCGAGGTTTCTTGTGAATGGATTGAAGGGGAGAGCGGGCAGGAGACAGTTCTGGTGGCAAAAGCTACCGTCCCTAACCCTTTAGGCCTTTAGGCCCTCTGGGTCCCAGAGGGTCCTCCTGAATCAGGAGGGCTATATGATATCATCCATCCTCACTCCCCTTCATCATTTGGGAGGACCCTCTGGGGCCTAAAGGGATGGGGAGGTCAAATTACCACCAACAAAAGGAGAGCAAACAGATGTCACAAGATTTCATCGTAGCAGACCTTGGCCTTGCCGAATGGGGCCGCAAGGAGATCAGGATCGCCGAGACCGAGATGCCGGGGCTTATGGCCATCCGCGAAGAATTTGCCGCAGATCAGCCGCTGAAGGGCGCCCGCATCACCGGTTCCCTGCATATGACCATCCAGACCGCGGTGCTGATCGAGACTCTGAAAGCGCTGGGGGCCGAGGTTCGCTGGGCTTCCTGCAACATCTTCTCCACCCAGGACCACGCCGCTGCCGCCATCGCCGCCGCCGGAACGCCGGTCTTCGCGGTCAAGGGTGAGAACCTGGAACAGTACTGGGACTATACCCACAAGATCTTCGAGTGGCCCGACGGCGGCTATTCCAACATGATCCTGGACGATGGCGGCGACGCCACCCTGCTGCTGCATCTGGGCACCAAGGCCGAGAAGGATCCCTCGGTGCTGACCAATCCCGGCTCCGAGGAGGAGACCATCCTGTATGCCGCCATCAAGGCCAAGCTGGCCGTTGACCCGACATGGTACTCGACCCGCATCACCAGGGTCCAGGGGGTTACCGAGGAAACCACCACCGGCGTGCACCGCCTCTACCAGATGCATGAGCGGGGGGACCTGAAATTCCCGGCCATCAACGTCAACGACTCGGTTACCAAGTCCAAGTTCGACAATCTCTACGGCTGCAGGGAATCCCTGGTGGACGGCATCAAACGTGCAACCGACGTGATGATCGCCGGCAAAGTGGCCCTGATCTGCGGCTACGGCGATGTGGGCAAGGGCTCGGCCCAAGCCATGCGTGCCCTCTCGGCCCAGGTCTGGGTGACCGAGGTGGACCCGATCTGCGCCCTGCAGGCCGCCATGGAAGGCTACCGCGTGGTGACCAT
>JBEKFJ010000106.1:0-19158 GCA_050013355.1 Oryzomonas sp. | reverse complement strand
GACATACTCCCCCCTGACATTGCCACCGATCAGATCGACGATGTCATGGGCATGTTCGGGGACATGGATATCGAGATCGTCGATTCCGCCCAGAAGGTCAAGATCCCCAAGATGAAGATTGACCTGGAAGAGGATGAGGATGCCGAAGGCGAGGCCGAGGAGGTGGAGTTCGAGCCCGGCTCCATCGGCAGGACCAGCGACCCTGTCCGCATGTACCTGCGCGAGATGGGTTCGGTTTCGCTCCTCACCCGCGAGGGGGAAGTGGAGATCGCTAAGCGCATCGAGGACGGGGAGCGGGACGTGGCCGGCATCATCCTCAATACCCCCATCACGGTACGCGAGGTGTTGCAACTGGGCGACAAGCTGCGCAAATTCCAGATGAACGCCTCCGAAATCAGCAAGGAGGTCGAGGAAGAGGAGTTGGAGGAGGACGAGGAGGATGTGCAGAAGACGCGTATCCTTTCCGTTATCGATGAGATTGGCGCCCAGGACCAGCTGCTGACTGAACTCGTCGGGCAGTTGGAGGCAGCGAAATCGGCAGCCAAGAAGAAGGAGTTGGAGAAAAAGAACCGAGAGGCCAAGGAACGGCAGGCCGAACTGCTCAAATCCCTGCGCCTGAAGGACCGCCACATCAACAAGATCGCCGAGCGCCTCAAGGAACTGTCCATCAAGGTGGAGAAATTGGCCACGGAACTCTCCGACCTGGAGGCGGTCATCCCGGCGGACAAGCTGAAGGCCCTCGTCGAAAAGCTCCACGTGGACGAAGAAAAGGCCATTTCCGAGCTGAAAAAATTCAAGTTGGGAGCCGAGGAGACACAGAAGCTGGAAAAACGCCTGCGTAAAGCCGCCCGCAATCTGCAGAAGGTGGAGCAGGAGTCCGGCTTCAAGGCCAGCGACCTCTCCACGGCGCTTCGGGCCATCGAAGAGGGGGAAGCCAAGGCCCGGATCGCCAAGTCGGAGTTGATCGAGGCCAACCTGCGGCTGGTGGTCTCCATCGCCAAGAAATACACCAACCGCGGCCTGCAGTTTCTCGACCTGATCCAGGAGGGGAACATCGGCCTGATGAAGGCGGTGGACAAGTTCGAGTACCAGCGCGGCTACAAGTTCTCCACCTACGCAACCTGGTGGATCCGCCAAGCCATCACCCGCGCCATCGCCGACCAGGCCCGCACCATCCGCATCCCGGTCCACATGATCGAAACCATCAACAAGCTGATCCGCACCAGCCGCCAACTGGTCCAGGAGAACGGCCGCGAGCCCTCTCCCGAGGAGATCGCCGAACGGATGCAGCTGCCGCTGGACAAGGTGCGCAAGGTACTCAAGATCGCCAAGGAACCGATCTCCCTGGAGACTCCCATCGGCGAGGAAGAGGATTCCCACCTGGGCGATTTCATCGAGGACAAGGCCGTCATATCGCCCATCGAAGCGGTCATCAAGGCCAACCTTTCCGAGCAGACGGCCCGGGTTCTGTCGACCCTGACCCCCCGCGAGGAGAAGGTCCTGCGCATGCGTTTCGGCATCGGCGAGAAGAGCGATCACACCCTGGAGGAGGTCGGCCAGGATTTCGAGGTCACGCGCGAACGTATCCGCCAGATAGAGGCCAAGGCCCTGCGCAAGCTGCGCCATCCCAGCCGCAGCAAGAAACTCAAGAGCTTCGTGGAATAGGCCCCATGCGACGACTGCCCGCCAACCTCATCATCCCCGTGCTGGCGCTGTTCATATGGCTGTCGTGGGTGCCCGGCGCCCCGGCGGCGGAGATCGATGACTCGAATCTCTTTGTCGAGGCTTTTGGCGCCTATCAAAAGATGGATTACCTCCTGGCCATCGAAAAGGTCCAAGAGCTTACCCAGGTCTTCCCCGACACACCGCTTCGGGATGTGGCCCTGCTGCTTCTGGCCCGTTCAGGGCTGAAGGCCGGCGACAATACGCTGGCAGCCAGGACCGTCAACCAGTTTATCACCGAATTCCCCGCCAATCCCTTGAGGTCGAGCATCGAGGAAGAACTGCTCACCCTGGGGGCGCGCCTGCACAAGGGCGAACAACTCCCCGAAAACAAGGCGCTGCATGCTGCGGCCGTGAAGATGCGCAACGAACAGCTTGCCATCGAGCGAGCCACCGCCGAGAGGCTGGAGCAGGAGCGCCTGGCCCGGCTCAAGGCCGAACAGGATCGCATCGCCCGGGAGAAGGCCGAGTTGGAACGCCGGGAGCGTGAACGGATTGCCGCCGAAAAGGCCGCCAAGGAGGCGATCCGCACCTCCACCGCCATCATCATGGAGGAGAGCCGGGCCGTCATGGCGGGTCAGAACGGGACGCTCCCGTTCGAGATCGCCAACCGCACCCAAAACAGCGAGGAGTTCATCCTTGAGACCAACACGCCCGCCGAATACGGCGCACTGCTGTCGGCCGAGGCGGCGCCGGGCGTGGCGGCCGGCCGCGTGACCATCGGGGCGGGGCAAACCTTCAAGGGAGCCATCTCGTTCCGCATACCGTCAGACCGGGTGGACGGCGAACGCAGAGGGATGACCCTCAAGGTGGTCTCGGCGCGCTTCAGCGATGTGGCACTGTCGAAGGACACCCTGCTGACCACCGCCGCGCCGCTGGTGCGTGTCGTTGCCCGCCCCTCCGGGCGGAAGATCGCCCCCGGCGGACAGGTCCGCTACCGCGTGACAGTATTGAACATCGGATCCAAAACGGCCCAGGAACTGACCGGCCGGATGATCCTGCCGCCGCAGCTTGTTTTCATGGACAAGGAAAATCCACAATTCCACCGGGACGGAGCCGACACCCTGTCGTTCAGGATCGACAACCTGGAGACCGGGAAGATGGCGGAATATTACCTGAACCTGAAGGTGCGCGACGACAGCAGCATCGGGCAGGAACTGCGGTGCCGGGTGGAGGTTCAGAACGGACAGTTGCAGCGCACGGAGACCTTTACCTCAAGCGCCGCTACGGTGCAGGCGAACTAACGCGCTACAAATCATAGCATGATAACGAACGACCTCCGGGATGTGCTCCCATGGAGGTCGTTTGCGTTATACGCTTCCCCTATTTTCTGTTGCTGTCGGGGTATTTTGACCGTATTATTCTTAGATGCCAAGAATTGCACCTATCATAGTCGCAGGCTATCCGCGCCATTCGAGTTAGGCCTACATACGGTCGTTTACTAGTGTACTGTGCGGTTAGTTCGTACTCGTAATTCCGGCTCTTTTGGCCTTTGCCGTAGTTGCGGCTCCTTGATGTAGACCCTGTGTTACACCTGCGTCGCCGCGCCTTAGCATCAGCCAAAATAGCAAAGGAATTACTTCTCACGACTAACCGCACAGTACACTGGTTCCAACTCTGGGCGCCAATTGTTGAAGAACTGATCCATGGCAAAAGCGGGGCCTAGCGGTAAATGACCATACAAAATAGATAGTTGTTTACTTGCCTCTCCTTTAGACTCTTTGTCCACGATAACTTTCCACATAGCCGCAACCAATCCGGTCCTGTCCGCTCCAGCCTGACAGTGGATCAATATAGGACGGGGAGCAGCTTTAATAATGTTCATCAGTATTTGCGTCTCTTCCTTAGTTGGCTCAGCATAAGCCGATAACGACACATCATAATGAATAACGTTACATTCCTCGCTTATCTTCAATTCATCGATATACCAATTCTCGAGTAAATCCTTCCCCCTAAGATTCAAAATGCTTCTTATATGATAATTACGCAAACAGTACATAAGTTTGTCTCTATCCATCTGAGCAGACCTGTACGCTTCTCCTTTGGTAATTTGATGAAAATTGTCCTGCTCAGTTACAAATAGAGCATAGATCGCGGCCCCGATAAGAGGAATAATAATACTGAAGAGAATCATTTTTGCCGGAATATTCATTTATATGCTCCAAAACAACCCGTTATCAACTCACCCAAGCGTTTCTCATCCGGTGTTTCCGGATGGAAACTACTTTAAAATTTATAGGTGAGAGCCAACCCTTTGTAATTGCCGTCAACCATCGGAATTAAGGAAAATTTCCCTAGAGTATCCACCATATGGTATTTGACGACCGCCTGGCCAACAAAATATCCTACTGCGGCTCCGAAAAAAACATCCGAGGACCAGTGATAACTCCCATAAACCCTTGAAAATCCAGTTAAGACTGCCAAGCTGTATGCAATAGGCGGGACGTACCTCGTATCTTTGTATTCCTCGGCAATAACTGTTGCGATGGAAAAGGAAGAGGTAGTATGGCCCGAGCAAAAAGACAGGTTGTTCAGATTTAGATGGGGACCATCCCAAGCGCTGGGTGAAGCTCCGGTATTTGGCCGGCTACGTTGCGCGATCACTTTTATTGTGCTGGTAAACAACTCACTAATTGCGAGACTCTCTATGGCAAGTAAGGATGTTTCCCGGGCCTTTTTGTTGTCAGCCAAAGAGCCGTAAAGATAAAAGGCACCAACCGAGGGTAGGGAAATAAAAGGATTCCCTAGACCGTTTCCAACGGAAGCAAATTTATCAACGACCGAATTCTGGTGGGATTGGGCAAAGTTCCGGATGCTGCCATCCAATAAATAAAAACCTCCGGTAGCTCCTAAAACAATACCAGCCTTCATCCAGTCAATTGAATCCCAATGCAAGGGTGAGGCAACTATCTTCCCGGTATCGGTAAAAATTATTTTAACATATCCGAGTGAAATTTTATCGACTGGAACTACTGGGCCAGTAGTTTCAAACTCTTGATGTGATGTATTTTCTGTTGGTGTAACAACTTGTGCTTCAGGAGGACTAATGACAGAATCTGCATAGGAGGGAAAAGAAAAAAGAATAATGTTAATGCATGAAATGCTTATTATTGCCGAAAATTTGAGGAGACAAAGCGGAGTTATGCTGTAAAAGTGTTTTATATTCACAAGTTCTCCGTGTATAGGCCTGCATGTACTCTCCTTTTTTCATAAAAAATAAAACAGATGGTATAAACTCTCAAAAGTCCAACAATTCAACCAAAGTATCATTTTTCAGCTACAGTTATCGGAATGCAATCAAATACATTCTGTGTAGAATACAAAAAAACCGAGCCCGAATATCAACTGATATTTCGGCGACCCGGCTGTCTACGTGAGACCCTTTAGGTTTTCCGTCCCATTCTTGCGAATGGTTTAGTATTTTCGTATACCTGATTACGGTATTTGTATCAATACGTGTTATGATGTTAGCGTAAAGGGATTACTAAGGTCAAGTCAATTATTCTTGTATCGATAGCGACAAGGTATCTTGGATTCCAATAACGAGAGAATGAGTTTTTCACCACATTTTTCGCGGCCGCTGTGAGGGCAATAACCATTGTCTTTTTCAATTTTATCCAAGCCCTTCAAAGGCACATTGATTCCTCTCGATTTTTCTAATCTTACGTCTGAGGCCATTCGCAGAACCGGCGTGCGGTATTCATGTGATCAGTCTTGCGAGGAATCTTTAAAAATCCTTATTGACTCAATCAATGATGAAGCCGGCCTCAGCATTTTCGGACAGATAGCAGTCCGGCAGCATCTGCTCGAATTGCTTGAAACCCGGTTCAAACTTATTGATTGTTGGCAGCGAACGCCAGAGATACAAGCACAGGCTATCAACCCGCAAATTATTATTACCGGAATGCCGAAAAGCGGTTCCACGTTCCTCCATCGCCTGTTATCTCTGGATGTTAACAATCGTGCACCGCGTATGTGGGAAGTGATGTTTCCTCTGCCTTTACCCGTGTGCGATCCGGTGATTTCTGATCTGCGTATCAGGAGAGCCGAAAAAAGGCTGCGTTGGATACGCTGGACCCATCCCGCCATCGCCCAAGCGCATCCCATCGGCGCTCTGATTCCTCAAGAGTGTGGAGAAATTTCTTTCTATTCCTTTGAATCAAATGCCTTTTTGGACATGTTCTCAATTCCGGCCTATGAAGCATGGTTGAGAAGCCGGGACATGAGATTTGCGTATGAATTCCACAGGAGTTTTTTAAAACATCTGCAATGGCAGTGTCCTGCTAAGAGGTGGGTGCTGAAGTCATCTGATCACGTACATTCTCTGCACACTCTTCTAAAGATCTATCCGGATGCACATATTATTTTTCTTCACCGTGACCCAATAAGAGTGTTGCAAGCGGCAGCTAGTCAGATGACACTTGTTAAGGGATTATTCAGCAACAAAATAGATCGACGCCAGTTAGGAGCGTACGAATCCCGGGTTTTGTGCGACAAAGTTCATAAACTCATGGAATTCCGCGATAGCCATATTATTTTGGAAGATCGTTTTGTGGACATACGCTATCAAGACCTGGATTCAGACCCGGTCGGAGTCGTTCGGGCTATTTATAAACAGTTCAATCTCACTCTTCCAGACGAAGATGAGACTCGTATGGAGACATTTGCAAACAACGAACGAACCAAGAAGAGGTCTGACAAATTCTCGCTTGAGGATTTCTCCCTCAATCCTGAGCAGGAACTGGCATGCTTTGAGTCCTACTGTGAGCGCTACCGTGTCGGGCGCGAGCTATTGTGATGAGAGAGAGCCGGCCAAACTCCGTGAGGGTTCAGTTCCCGGAGTTCGTTTACGATAACCGAATCACTCTGACCCAGCCTTTTGAATAGGCGATTGTGCGGGCCGGAAATAGCGTACGATCATGGGCACGCCGAACATCGCGCCAAGGACGATCAGCATTGTGGTGTTCGGGTCGTGAAAATACGAGTTCAGGCGCAGGGTCGTGAGCGCGATGACGGCGAAATAAAGCATGTCTCCGGCGATGGCAAAGGCCCAACCGGCAAGGAAACCGTGACCGGCGGCGAGCGCCGAAGCGCGCCCGGTCATGGGATCGACGCCAAAGGCGATCATGACGAGCGTAATGGGGCCTGCGCCGGTACCGCCGAGATGTGCCACGCTGCGAGCTGTTGCGGCCGTTAAAGCTTTACCGAGGCGTGCTAGAAATGGGATTCTCCCGCACACTGTTGCGAGAAGCCGAAGGATCGGTTCAAAAGCAAGGGCCAGGGCAACATCAGAGACTAAGTAGAGCAATGCGGTGATGGGCCAGGCCAGGCCTTTGGCACTGGCAAGCATGACACCGGCAGGGATTCCGCCCCCGACGGGGAGTAGGAAGAGCTTCAGCACCGGCAGTATGATGGATGTTAACGGGATTACGTCGATTATTTGTTTGGACAGGGGGAACGTGACCATAGGTACCTTATGAGGCGTCAGCAGGGGATTATCCCCGTTACAAAACCACCAGGTTGTCCCGGTGGATGATCACGTCCCCATAGTGATACCCCAGGACGTCGTCGATCTCGCTGCTCTTCCTCCCCGCCAGTTGGGCCGTTTCAACGCTGGAATAATCCGACAGGCCCCGGGCGAATTCCACTCCGTCCGGCCCGCAGACCCGCACACACCCTCCCCGCTCGAAACGCCCCTCGACCCGCAGGACACCCGACGGCAGAAGGCTCTTGCCTCGTTTCAGCAGCACCTCACGCGCCCCCTCGTCAACCACAACCCTGCCGGATGGCTTGAGGGTGTAGGCGATCCAGTGTTTGCGGCGGTTCACCCCCTCGTCGGATGGGAGGAACAGTGTGCCGACCTCTGCGCCCCCCAGTGCGGCGGCGATGATCCCGGCGCGCTTGCCGTCCACCATGATGGTCGGGACGCCGTTCTTGCCGGCCTTCTTGGCGGCCGCCACCTTGGTGGCCATGCCGCCGGTGCCGACCTTTGAACCGGAGCCCCCTGCGGCCCGTTCCACCTCACGGGTGATCCCCCGTACCAGCGGTATCAGCCGGGCATCGGGATCGCGATGAGGGTCGGCGCTGTAGAACCCCGCGATATCGGTCAGGATCAGCAGCAGATGGGCCTCTGCCACGTTAGTGACCAGGGCCGACAGGTTGTCGTTGTCCCCGAACTTGATCTCGTCCACCACCACGGTGTCGTTCTCGTTGATGACCGGGATGATGCCGAAGCCCAAAAGCGCGTCCAGGGTGGCGCGGGCATTGAGGAAACGCTGCCGGTTTACCAGGTCCTCGCTGGTCAGGAGCACCTGGGCAGCCTTCATGCCGTGGGGTTTCAGGGCCTCCTCGTAGGCACGCATGAGGAGCGACTGGCCAATGGCCGCCGCGGCCTGTTTATGGGGGATGGTCCGGGGCTTTTCCGTCAGCCCCAGTTCGCTCCTGCCGGCGGCGATGGCGCCGGAGGATACCACCACCACCTGCAGTTGCCGGGCGTGCAGGGCGGCGATGTCGTCGCAGATCCGCCCGATGACCGCCGGGTCCAGGGTGCCGTCGGTATCGGTCAGCACCCGGCTGCCGATCTTGATTACCACCCGCTTCACGGATTTCAAAAGCTCTTTACGCATCATCAGTGTCCTGTAGGGTTATTCACATAAAAAACATTTGCCACAGAGACACGGAGACACAGAGAAAAAACAAGGATAGGGACGAAATAGTTCCTCCCCCGATGGGGGGAGGGAACATGGTTTTATCCCTTTCATCCTGTTCATCCCTGTAAACTTTGATTTCCTCAGTGTCTCTGCGTCTCTGTGGCAGAATTGCTGATTGGTTTACTTCATTCCTTGTCGCCACCCGCCCACAACCGCCGGGCGATCTCGTCCAGAAGCGCCTCGACACCCTCGCCGGTGGCCGATGAGATGGGGAATACCTTGATGCCCTGATCCTCGAACCACGCCCTGATTCCGGCAAGCCGCTCCCGGGTCTGGGGCAGGTCGGTCTTGGTAATCACCACAACCTGTTCCTTTGCGGCCAGTTCGGGACTGAACAGGGCCAACTCGCGGCAGACCGCCCGGTATTCCTCCAGGGGGTCCCGGTCCGGCATCCAGGAGATGTCCACCAGGTGCAGCAGGATGCCGGAGCGCTCCAGGTGCTTGAGGAAACGATGCCCCAGGCCGGCGCCGGCGTGGGCCCCCTCGATGATGCCGGGGATATCGGCCACCACGAAGGAACGGTAGTTCTTGTATTCCACCACCCCCAGGCTGGGGACCATGGTGGTGAAGGGGTAGTCGGCGATCTTGGGACGTGCAGCGGAGATCTTGCTGATGAGTGACGACTTGCCCGCATTGGGCAACCCCAGAAGCCCCACGTCGGCCATTAGTTTCAATTCCAGCCGCAGCTTGCGTTCCTCACCCTCTTCACCCGGCTGGGCGAATTTAGGCGCCTTGTTGGTGGAGGTTGCAAAGCGGGCATTCCCCTGTCCTCCCCGTCCCCCCTTGAGCAGGACCACCCGCTGGCCGTTCTCGGTCAGGTCGGCCAGTTGCTCGTCGGTCTCGGCGTCCTTGATGACCGTGCCCACCGGCACCTTGAATACCAAGTCCTCACCACCGGCGCCGTGGCGGTTCTTGCCCATGCCGTTATGCCCCTTTTCGGCCTTCTGGTGCGGGCGATGGCGCAGTTCCAGCAGGGTGGAGAGGCCGGAGACGGCCACGAAGATCACGTCCCCCCCCTTGCCGCCATCACCGCCGCTGGGGCCGCCGAACTCGATGAACTTCTCGTGGCGGAACGCAATGCAGCCGGCGCCGCCATGGCCGGAGGCGGTGAACAGGGTTGCTTCATCGATGAATTTCATGGTCTATTTTCCGTCCACCCATGCCTGGATGGCTTGGAGGCGCGTCCCCCAGGCATCGTTCAGGCGCTCGTTCAGGAACGCGGCGAACAGGCTTACGGACCTGGGGGCATTTGAAGGAGGCGAAGCCGAAGGTCTCCCCCTTGAGGGTCAGTTTCCAGGGATTTTCGTCCTTCTCCATGCAGATGGTGGCGCTGGTGATCCGCTTGCCCCCCTTGAGGGCCGAGATGGCCTCCAGGTAGCTGTCCTGGGAACCGGAGACGGAGACCTTCTGGATGCTCCCCTCCTCGCTCCCCCCCTGGAACTGGATGCGGTCGTCGATCCAGGCCGAGAAACGTTCGCCGGCGCCGAGATGGCCCGGCCGGCATACGCTGAACTCCCCTTCCCCGTTCACCCCGCGCTGGAGGAGCCAGAGCAGGAAATCCCACCCCAGCCACTGGTTGTCGCGGATTTGGGCCGCCACTGCGTCCGATCCGGCTAGATTGGCAGCCTCCAGCTTATCCAGCATCTGCCCTTCCATGAGCATCCTGGCCCGGGCAAAGGGGTGGACGATCACCGGGCTAAACCCCTCGAAGGTCTTGCGGAAGATCTCCTCGAAGCGTTCCAGGACCTTGGTCCCCAGGCTGAACAGGGTCAGCACGCCGCTCCTCTGGTCCCAGACCACATCCACGATGGAAGGGATCGGGAGGGATTTGGTCAAAAGGCGCAACTGCACCTGATCCTTGATCTCTTCCCGCTTCTTCTTGGGCGGCCGGCGCAGGTTGGGGTGCTGAGCCAGGAAGGCCCCCTCCTCACGGCCGGCATGGGATTTGAGCAGGGCGGCCGGCACCTTGCGCTGGTCGCGGCGCAGGGAGAACACCAGGTAGTTGTCGCGCCAGAAATCGGACGGCGCCTCGAAGGCGGCGTTATCGGGATGGTCCACCAGGGTCCACCCCTCGGAAGACTCCTCGGCGGAGTTTTCAATGGACCGGAACCCACGGGCAGACAGTTTTTCGGAAAACCACGGGAACTGATCGCTCTTCGGCAGGTCGCCGGCTATAGTGTACTGGGTGATGCTGACGGTATTGGCATAGACTCCCATGTTGCAGGTGCATCCTTTCATTGGCGGGCGATATCTTGAACAGTTGGTTAGTATGCCATATTTTTGCCGGTTATGCCATGGGGGATTCCGTTAAAGAGGGTGCAACGGAGATTTTGGAGGGTATTCCTCTGTAGTGGGACTTATGGGAATCATAAGACCTATGGGACCGGACCCATAATTCTCATAATTCTCATAAGTCCCATTCCTTCCCTACCTACCCAGCAGCCGCCCATACTCTGCAGCATCCAGCATCGTGTGCCAGTGGCCGGTGGCCCTGCCCACCAGCGTCCCCCCCCAGAAGAAGAGCACCACCAGGAGGGCAAAGACGATGCCGGGGATGACGAACCTGCCCACAACGCGCATGGAGAGCGCGCTCTCCACCCGGCAGTGGCTGACGCAACGCCAGCAGCCGATGCATTCGGGCGAATTGACGCTCTTTTGGTGCATGACGTCGATGTAGGTGGGGCAGACCTGGTTGCAGGCGCCGCAGGAAACGCAGCGGTCGCTCGTGCGGGTGACCCGGATCGGCGAGAGCATGGCTGTGAGCCCCAAGAGCGCGCCGTAGGGGCAGAGGTAGCGGCAGAAAGGGTTTCGCAGGACAACCGAGGCCGCCGTCAGGACCAGGATGATCCCGAGCGCCGCGTGCGAGATGTGAAGGAAGAAGTCCAAGAGGCGCACATCGGCCTGCTTGTGGTAGTCCGAGAAGATAAAGTCGCGCAGCGCCGCCGCCGGCATGGCGATCACGATGGAATAGATGAAGAAGGCCATCAGCAGGTATTTCAGGGCGCGCAGGACCACATCCAGCCAGGGGGGCAGGCGGAGGTTTCGTTTGAGCCCACTGAACCCGGCCTTCCAGGAACATTCCGAGATGGTCGCCACCGGGCAGATCCACGAGCAGAAGGAACGTCGCAGCAGCAGGGAAACACCCAGTATGGTCAGGAGGATCACCACTGCCGCCGGATGGATCGGATTGATGCCCAGCCCCTTGAGCCAGCCGGCCAGGCCCAAAAGCCCGGAGATGGGGAGAAACCCCTCGATGCCGTCGGGACGCGGCACGGGGGACGGGCCCCCGCCGGAGCCGACATACTGGACAAACAGGTAGAAACGCAGCCCCAGCCAGAGCATGAAGGCGAAAAAGCAGAACTGGACCAGGATACGCAGCGGCTGGACGTAACGGGCGGGCATGGGGCCTCCGGGCGGAAACAAGAAGGGCGGGTTGTGAGCCCGCCCTCTTTAGCTATTAGCCGATCCTCACGGCCATGTAGTAGATCGCGCCATCGGGGCGCTTCAGGAGCAGGCGGGCCACGTCGCCCTTTTTCAGCCCGGCTGCCACGGCGTTGTACTTTTCCAGCGTATCCGGCCGCTGGCCGTTGAACTCGATGATAATGTCGCCCGCGGTGATCCCCACCTCCTCGGCAGCGGAACCGGGCTTGACCTCGCTGATGATCAGGCCCTTGGTATCCTTGATTCCCAGGCGGGAGGCCAACTCCCCGGTCAGTTCCTGCACCACGATGCCGATGGTCTCACTCTCGCTGACGCCGGAGGCAGCGGCCAGGGCCTCGCCATCCTTCAGCCGGGCGATGGTTACCGACACCTCCTGCCTTTTACCGTCACGGAAGATCACCAGCTTGACCTTCTTGTCGATGGGGGTCACCGCCACGTAGCGGGGCAGCTCGTTCCCCTCGGTGATCGGTTTGCCGTCGTATTCCAGGATGATGTCGCCGGCCTTGAGTCCGGCCTTCTCTGCCGGGGTATCCTTATCCACGTTGGCGATCAGAGCCCCCTTGTCGGTATCGAGGCCGAACGATTTGGCCAGATCGGCGGTCAGCGGCTGGAAGCGGATCCCCAGGTACCCCCTGGTCACCTTGCCCTTGTCGCGGAGCTGGGCCACCACATCCTTTGCCATGTTGATCGGGATGGCAAACCCGATCCCCTGGCCGCCGGAGATGATGGCGGTGTTGATGCCGATCACCTTGCCGTCGGCGCTGAAGAGCGGCCCGCCGGAGTTGCCCGGGTTGATGGATGCGTCGGTCTGGATGTAGTCATCGTACGGTCCGCTGCCGATCACGCGCCCCTTGGCGCTGACGATCCCGGCCGTGACAGTCTGGGCCAGGCCGAAGGGGTTGCCGATGGCCATGACCCATTCTCCGACCTCCAAGGCGTCGCTGTCCCCCAGTTCGGCAACCGGCAGCTTCTCCTTTTCACTGATCTTGACCAGGGCCAGGTCGAGTTTTTCGTCGCTCCCCTTGATCTCCCCCTTGATCTCCCTGCCGTCGGCAAGCTTGACCATCACCTCGTCGGCGCCGTTGACCACATGGTTGTTGGTCAGGATGTACCCCTCGTCGCTGATGATGAATCCGGTGCCGAGACTCTGTTCATGGCGCGGCCGCTGTTGCGGCGCTTCGTCGAAATTGCGGCCGAAGAAGTCGTCGAAGAAATTGTTGAAAGGGTTCTGCTGGAATTGGGGGTTGCGCGCGCGTTGCCTGGGCTTGATGTTTTTGGTGGTCCGGATGTTGACGACGGTCGGCTTGAGCCTTTTCGCCAGCTCGACAAAATCGGGTGTGACCGGCTTGGCTATCGACATGACCGGGATCGCCAGGGCGGCAATCATACCGACGACCAGACAACGGGCTGTTGACACGAATGAAGCAGACATTTTCTGACCTCCCTGAAATCTTTGGGTTGATGGACTGACAGGGGCGGATGCTTTAGCTAGTATCCCGTGCGGTTAGTTCGTACTCGTCATTCCGGCTCTTAAGGCCTTTGCCGTCGTTGCGGCTCCTTGATGTAGACCCTGCTACACCGGCGTCGCCGCGCCTTGGCATCAGCCAAAATAGCAAAGGAATTACTTCCCACGACAAACCGCACGGGACACTATCCGCCCCCGAGCCGTTTTTTGAAAAAATAATCCATCAACCGGCAAAAATCAAGTCCCCCTACCCCTCCCGCAGGATATACCCCTGTCCGCGCACGGTATGGATCAGCTTGGCGGGAAAATCCTTGTCGATCTTCTTGCGCAGATAATTGACGTACACGTCGATGATATTGGTAAAGCTGTCAAAGGCATAGTCCCAGACATGCTCGGCGATCATGGCCCGGGAGAGGACGGTGTTGGGGTTGCGCATCAGGTACTCCAGCAGGCCGTACTCCTTCGATGTCAGGTCGATCTCCTTGTTGCCGCGCCACACCTTGTGGCTGACCGGATCGAGCCGCAGGTCGGAGAAGCGGATCTCGGCGCCGCGGTCCTGTTCCCCTCTCCGCAGGAGCGCTCGGACGCGCGCCAGCAATTCGGCAAAGGCGAACGGCTTGGTGAGGTAGTCATCGGAACCGGCATCAAGGCCGGACACGATATCCTCCATATTGTCCCGTGCGGTCAGCATCAGCACCGGCACGCGGTTTCCCGATTCGCGCAGATCCTTGATCACCGCCATGCCGTCCTTCTTGGGCAGCATCATATCCATGATGACCAGGTTGTACTCCCCCTCTCTGGCCTGTTTGAACCCGTCGAGGCCGTCATACGCCACTGCAACCTTGTAGTTGTCGTCCTCAAGACCACGTTTGATGAAGCTGGCGACCTTCTTTTCGTCTTCAACCACGAGAATCTTCATGTTGTACCCCCTTTTATAGATATCGATCCTGCATGCGTATCATCGAAAGGTGCATACGAGACAGCCTCACTCATCCATGCGCCGCATTATTTCGGATGCAGCCTCCTCCACCGATTTGTTGGTCACATCGATGGTCATCCATTCCGGATGTTGCCGGTAAAGTCTTTTGCTGTATGCCACCTCGTCCTCCACCTGCTGGTAGTCGGCATAGCTCCCGCGGGGGCTTTGCCGCATGTTGAGCAGCCGGGAGGTGCGAATCTCCACCAAACGCCTGGTGTCGATAACCAGTCCCACGATCTTGTTCTGATCGATCTGGAACAACTCCTCCGGGGGATCGATCCCCTTGACCAGCGGCACGTTGGCAACCTTGTATCCCTTGTGGGCCAGATACATTGAAAGAGGGGTCTTGGACGACCGGGATACCCCCACCAGGACCAGGTCGGCCTTGTACAGGTGACGGGTCTCCTGGCCGTCATCGTGCTTGACCGTGAAATCGACCGCCTCGACCCGCTTGTGGTACTCGGTATCGATGCGATGCAACAGTCCGGGAATCTCCCGCGAGGGCGCCCCCAGGTAGCGCGACAGGTTGTAGATCAGGCTGCTCAACAAATCGACAGCTATCAGGCCGTGCTCCTCGGCAACCCGTTCAACCGCCTCGGAGAGGTGCGGATCGACGAGGGTATAGACCAGCAATCCCGGATCCCGCACAACCACCTCCAGTGCCAGGTGCAAATCGTTCTGTGAACGGATTTGAAACAGGCGGTGGACCTTGACGTCCTCTTCGTAAAATTGGGAGAGGGCCGCCTTGATCACCCGCTCTGCGGTCTCGCCGGTTGAGTCGGAAAGGACGTAAATGGTTTTCATGATCTCGCCGCGACCCTGCCTGTCTCATTAGTTTAGGGGCACTTATTTCTAATTAAAATAAAACCAGCTTTGTAATATGTCAAGAAATTTTGTTGACGGAACCGACCGATTAACGCTTTACATATCAGTGCGTTTGAATATAGTTTATTAATTTAGGGCCGGATGTTTCCCGATGGCCCACACTCAAGGCGTTTGTCCGCCGGGCGCCATCGGCAGGCATACGGCAATCGGATCGGGGTTCTGCATGGGGATTGCTGAAGATTTCACAAAACTTGAACAGATGCTGGCCGACCTCGTTCTCCGGTATGAACAGTATTTTACCGGGCTGGAGAAACGGGAGCCTCTCTCTTTGCGCGCCGAGGTTGAGAAAGCGGTGCGGCAATATACCGGCGTCCCCATCAACAACACCATGCTCAAACATAAATTTACCACTCTTGTAGGCCGTTTCAACACCTACCGCGAACATTGGAACCGTATCCTCCGGCTGATGGAGGAGGGGAAGTACTCCCGCGACCGCTTCATCAGCGACCTTCACCAGAAGCGGCGCGCTGCCGCCCCGCCGGCAAAGACCGAAACCGCCCGGCCGGGGCCCGATAATGAGGTCGAACGGGTCTACCGGGAATACTGCGAGGCCCGCAAGAGCTGCAACCTGCCGGTAGATACCGTCAGCCGCGATCATATCCGGGCCGCCATAGAGAAACATAAGCCGGCCCTCAAGGGCAAGCTGGGAACCGACGACCTGACCTTCCGGGTGGTGGTGGAAGACGGCAAGCCCAAGATCAAGGCCGGCCTGCGAAAATGACCCGATGGACACGAACGCCGCTCATCCGATGACCTCTTTCCCCACAATCTCCCAGCCGCCCCAATTCGTCGAATGCCTGGCCGCCCTGCGCAGGGGCGACCGGCGCATCGTGCTTCCGGGCCTGAAGGGCTCCGCGGCGGCGTATGTGGTTGCCGGCCTCCTCGGCTCCTCAGCAGGCAGCCTGCTGATCATCACTGCAGATCAGGAGGCTGCCGACGAATTCAGCCGTGAACTGGCCTTTTTCAGCAGCGACCCTGCGCCGCTCTCCTTCCCGGCCTGGGACAGCGCCCCCTTTGCGGCCGCATCCCCCCATCCCGACATCTCCGGCGCGCGGCTCGATGCGCTCTCCCGCATGCACGGCAATCAGGCGCGGGTGGTGGTGCTGCCGGTGGCGGCGGCCATGCAACGGGTCCTGCCCCGCTCTCTCTTCAACCAGGTTTCCTGCTACCTGATTGCCGGCGAGGAATTCGAGCGGGAGGAGCTTTTGGCCAGGCTGGTCAGGCTCGGCTATGCCAGCGTCCCCCTGGTGGAGGACCGCGGCAGCTTTGCCGTCCGGGGCGGCATCCTGGACATCTTCCCCCCCAACCTGAGCACGCCGGTCAGGATCGAGTTTTTCGGCGACACGGTGGAAACCATGCGCGCCTTCGATCCTCTCACTCAACGCTCGCTCCAGCCGGTGGATGAGTTGGTGCTGCTCCCATCCCGGGAACTGCTCCTGACGGACGAGGTCCTGGCCGATATCGCGCCCCGGCTGAAGGTGCGCTGCGACGCACTGGACATCCCGGCCGACCGGCGGCGCCTGATCCTGGAGGACCTGCGCAATGCGGTCTACTTCCAGGGCATCGAGTACCTTCAGCCGCTCCTTCATCCCGGCCTGGAAACGATCTTCGACTATGCGCCGGCCGCACCACTGGTCCTGCTCGATCCCGAGGCGGTCCGTGAAGCCGCAGCACGCTTCGCCGATGAGATCGCCGCGGGTGAGAGCAAGGCTGCAGGCGCCGGCCTGCCCCATTCACCGCAGGAAGAGCTGTACCTGGACGCCGGGAATCTGGACGCCATCATGGCCGGCCGCACCCGCCTGGAGATGTCGGGACTGGCGCTGGACGGCGCGGCCGGGGCGACGACCATAGCCATTCCGTGCGACGACAATGCCGGCCTGCGGGTCTCCGTCTCCAAGGAGACCACCCATGCCCTGGCCCCGCTCTCCCTGACCCTGCGGAAGTGGCTCGACCAGGGCTTCCGCCTCCTGGTCGCCTGCCACCAGCGCCCCCAGGCCGAACGGCTCAAGGAACTGCTCGCTCCCTACGGCATCCCCTGCCTCATCAGCGAAGCCCCCTTCTCAGAAGTCGTCGGCAGCGCACCGCCCCCCGCCCATGTGATCCTGATCATGGGGGAGATCTCCCGCGGCTTCCGCCTGGCCTCCTCCCGCCTGGCCCTGGTCGCAGAAGAGGAACTGTTCGGCAAGCGGGTCAGGCGGCGAGGCATCTCCGAGGTGCGCAAGAAGCAGATCCTGGCCTCCCTGGCCGAGCTCAAGCCGGGCGACTACATGGTGCACGTGGACCACGGCATCGCCCTGTACCGGGGACTTCAACACGTCAGCATCGCCGGCATCGGCGGCGACTTCCTGCTCCTGGAGTATGCCGGCGGCGACAAGCTCTACCTGCCCATGGACCGCCTGGGGCTGGTACAGCGCTATGTGGGGCCGGAGGGGGGCCAGCCGGGTCTGGACAAACTGGGGGGGAGTTCGTGGGAGAAGTCCAAGGGTAAGGCCAGAAAGGACATCGAGGAACTGGCCGGCGAACTGCTGGAGATCTACGCCAGACGCCAGATCTGCGAGGGTTTCTCCTTTTCGCCGCCGGACGAGATGTACCGGGAGTTCGAGGCCTCATTTGCCTGGGAGGAGACGCCCGACCAACTCTCCGCCATCCAGGACGTGCTGGCCGATATGCAGAACACCCGGCCCATGGATCGGCTGGTGTGCGGCGACGTCGGGTACGGCAAGACCGAGGTGGCCCTGCGGGGCGCCTTCAAGGCCGCCCTGGACGGCAAACAGGTCGGCATCCTGGTTCCGACCACCATCCTGGCCCAGCAGCACTACGAGACCTTTCACGAGCGGCTCAAGGAATACCCGGTCACGGTAGAAGTCCTCTCCCGCTTCCGCACCCCCAAGGAACAGAAGGACCTCCTTGAGCGCCTCAGGAAAGGTGATATCGACATCATCATCGGCACCCACCGTCTGCTGCAGAAGGACGTGGCCTTCAAGGATCTGGGACTTCTGATCATCGACGAGGAACAGCGCTTCGGCGTCAAGGACAAGGAGCGCCTCAAGGCCTTTCGGGCAGTGGTGGACGTCATGACCCTGACCGCCACCCCGATCCCGCGCACCCTGTATATGTCCATGATGGGCATCCGGGACCTGTCGATCATCGACACCCCGCCGGTGGACCGTCTGGCCGTCAAGACCTTCGTGGCCCGTTTCTCCGAGGAGTTGATCCGCGAGGCGGTCATTCGCGAGTTGCGCCGGGGGGGCCAGATCTTTTTCGTCCACAACCGGGTGCAGACCATTGCCAAGCGCCTGGAACAGCTCTCCGCCATCGTGCCCGAGGCCAGGATCGCCGTGGGGCACGGCCAGATGAACGAGCACGAACTGGAAAAGGTCATGCTCGGCTTCATGCACGGGGAGACCAACCTGCTGCTCTGTACCACCATCATCGAATCGGGCCTGGACATCCCCAACGCCAACACCCTGATCATCGACCATGCCGACAAGTTCGGCCTTTCCCAGCTCTACCAGTTGCGCGGCCGGGTGGGACGTTCGACCCAGCGGGGCTACGCCTACCTGCTCATACCGGGCGAGGGCTCTATCAGCGGCGATGCCCGCGAACGCCTGCGCATCCTGCAGGACATCTCCGAACTGGGGGCCGGCTTCCGCATCGCCACCCACGACATGGAGATCCGCGGGGCCGGCGACATGCTGGGGAGCCGCCAGTCGGGCACCGTTGTCGAGATCGGGTTCGAACTCTACAACCAGATGCTGGAGGAGACCATCTGCCGTCTGCGGGGCGAGGAGATGACCGAGCGGGTCGAGCCGGAGATCAACCTCAAGGTGCCGGCCTTCATCCCCGAGGCGTATGTCAGGGACACCGGCCAGCGCCTGGTGATCTACAAGAAACTGACCCAGGCCGAGAGCGAGGAGGATGTGCTGGACGTGCAGAACGAGGTCAGCGACCGTTTC
>JBEKFJ010000105.1:0-9916 GCA_050013355.1 Oryzomonas sp. | reverse complement strand
GGGCTGTATGCCCGCATAGAGGAGAGCGGGAAGGAAAGGCAGCTCTACATCCTGC
Source organism: Oryzomonas sp. (assembly GCA_050013355.1). Taxonomy (GTDB): domain Bacteria; phylum Desulfobacterota; class Desulfuromonadia; order Geobacterales; family Pseudopelobacteraceae; genus Oryzomonas. Next base: position 9,861 of record JBEKFJ010000105.1, on the reverse strand, counting down.
ACGACGGCCCCCCCTATGCCAACGGACATATCCATATCGGCCACGCCCTGAACAAGATCCTCAAGGACGTGATCCTGAAGAGCAAGCGCATGGAGGGTTTTCACGCCCCCTACGTGCCGGGCTGGGACTGCCACGGCCTGCCAATCGAGCTGCAGGTGGAAAAGAACCTGGGATCGAAATAGAATGAGATCTCCAAGCTGGAGATGCGTCGCGAGTGCAGGAAATACGCGGAGAAGTTTATTGCCATCCAGAGGGACGAGTTCAAACGCCTGGGCGTGCTGGGGGACTGGGACACCCCCTACCTGACCATGAACTTCGAATACGAGGGACAAACCGCACGGGAATTGGCCAAGTTCGCCAAGAACGGCGGGCTGTATCGCGGCAAGAAACCGGTCCACTGGTGTTCCTCCTGCGTCACGGCCCTGGCCGAGGCGGAGGTGGAGTATGCCGACCACACCTCGCCGTCGATCTACGTCCGTTTTGCGCTACAGGACGACGTTTCCGCCGCCATCCCGGCCCTGGCCGGCAAGAAGGCCTATGTGGTGATCTGGACCACGACCCCCTGGACCATTCCTGCCAACCTGGCCGTGGCCCTGCACCCCGAGTTCGACTATGTGGCCCTGGAAACGGAAAAGGGCATCCTGATCGTGGCGGAGGGGCTGAAAGACAGCTTCCTGAAGGCCGTCGGCCTGACGGGAGAGGTCATTGCGACCTTCAGCGCAACCGCCCTGGAGCGCAAGCGCTGCAAGCACCCCTTCTACGACCGCGACTCCATCATCCTTCTGGGCGAGCACGTGACGCTGGAGGCCGGCACCGGCTGCGTCCACACCGCCCCCGGCCACGGCCAGGAAGACTACGAACTGGCCCTGAAGGAGGGACTGGAGATCTACAACCCGGTGGATAACCACGGCAAGTACATCCAGAACCTTGAGTTCTTCGGCGGCCAGTTCGTCTTTGCCGCCAACCCGGCCGTGATCGAGAAGCTGAACGAGGTTGGGGCGCTGATCGGTCAGGCCGCCATCACCCACTCCTACCCCCACTGCTGGCGCTGCAAAAAGCCGATCATCTTCCGGGCCACCGAGCAGTGGTTCATCTCCATGAAGTCCAATGACCTGCGCCGGAAGTCGCTGGAGGCCATCGACCAGGTGCTGTGGATTCCCAAATGGGGCAAGGAGCGCATCTACGGCATGATCGAAAACCGCCCGGACTGGTGCATCTCCCGCCAGCGAACCTGGGGCGTGCCGATCACGGCCTTCTCCTGCAAGGCCTGCGGCGAATACGTGGCCGACGGCGCCATCATGGATCACGTGGCCGAACACTTCACACAGCACAGCGCCGACGTCTGGTTCGACTGGGAAGCCTCCCGGCTCCTGCCCCAGGGGACGAAATGCCCCAAATGCGGGTCAACGGAGTTCGAAAAGGAGATGGACATCCTTGACGTGTGGTTCGATTCGGGCGTATCCCATGCCGCCGTGCTGGAGTCCAACCCCAAGCTGCGCTCGCCTGCCGACATGTACCTGGAGGGGAGCGACCAGCACCGGGGCTGGTTCCACTCCTCGCTGCTGGAAAGCGTCGGCACCCGCGGCCGCGCCCCCTACAGGAACGTCCTGACCCACGGATTCGTGGTGGACGGCTCCGGCCGCAAGATGAGCAAGTCGGTGGGTAACGTGGTGGCCCCTGAAGAGATCATCAAGAAGTACGGCGCCGAGATCCTGCGCCTGTGGGTGGCGGCCCAGGACTACCGCGACGATATCCGCATCTCCCAGGAGATCCTGAGCCGTCTTTCCGAGGCCTACCGCCGCATCCGCAACACTTGTAAGTACATCCTGGGCAACATCAGCGATTTCGACCCGGCCAGGGACAGTGCGGCATACGCGGACATGCCGGAGATCGACCGCTGGGCCCTGCACCAGTTGGAATTGCTCAAGGAAAAGGTGCTGGCCTCCTACGGAGACTCAGAGTTCCACGTCCTGTACCATGCCGTGAACGGCTTTTGCACCGTGGAGATGAGCGCCTTCTACCTGGATATTCTCAAGGACCGGGTCTACACCAGCAGGAAGGACTCCCGGGAACGGCGCAGCGCCCAGACCGTCATGTACCGCATTCTCGATACCCTGTTGCGCTTGATCGCGCCGGTGCTCTCCTTCACCGCCGACGAGGCCTGGCAGTACCTGCCGGGCGAGCGCGAGGCCAGCGTCCACCTGGCCGGGTTCCCCAAACTCCAGCCCGAGGTGAAGGACGACAAGCTGGTGGAGCGCTGGGAACGGATCATGAAAGTGCGGGCCGAGGTCTCCAAGGCGCTGGAGCAGGCCCGCGTGGCCAAGACCATCGGCCACTCCCTGGACGCCGGGGTGACCATCTGCGCCGAACCGGAACTGTTGGCCTTTCTCGGGGATTATGCCACCGACCTGGCCGCAATCTTCATCGTCTCCAAGGTTACCCTGGTTGACGCCATGGACGGTGCAAGTTATTCGGCGGAAGCCGTCCCCGGCTTGCGAGTGCAGGTATTTGCCGCTCCAGGCGAGAAATGCGACCGTTGTTGGTGTTACAGTGAGGAACTGGGACAGGATACGTCGCATCCCGCTATCTGTCCCAAATGCACCAAGGCGGTGGTCTAGAAATTAGAAATGCGGCTTTTTCGCAAGCTCTGCGTAAGTCTTCGTGACTGCTTCGTGCGGCGTAGCGCTGCTACGCCTCCGCGCAATCCCTCGACAGCCTTGATCTTGCAAATAATCCACATTTCTCAGGAGGTTCTGTAATGAAAAATCGCTGGTTTCTTTTCTCGGTTATAACTCTTATCGGGTTGGTCGTAGATCAACTGACCAAGCTGTACATCGACAGGAGCATGCTGATGTTCCAGTCGATCCCGGTCATCGACGGCCTGTTCAACATCACCTATGTGCGCAACAAAGGGGCCGCCTTCAGCTTCCTCTCCCACGCCTCATGGCGGCTCCCATTCTTCATCGCCATCTCCTCCATCGCGGCGGTGGTGATCGTGATCGCCTTCAACCGCCTGCGCAACGATCAACGACTGGCCCAAGTCTCCCTGGCCATGATCTTTTCAGGCGCCGTCGGCAACCTGATCGACCGGGTCCGCCGGGGCGAGGTGGTCGATTTCCTCGATGTGTACTGGAAGGCACACCACTGGCCGGCCTTCAACGTCGCCGACTCCCTGATCTGCGTCGGCGTGGCCCTGCTGGCGGTGGACATGCTGCGGGAGGAACAACGGCAGAAACAGGCAAAGAATTAGTATTTGTACCTGAATCCGTGACGCCTTCACGGATTCAGGTTGCAGACAGCCGTCCCGTCACAGATCCCCGGTCATCTCCTGCAACAGGTAGAGCTTGGGGTTCAGGCTGCCGACGCAGGCGATCACCTCCTTCAGCCGCTCCTCATCCAGCCCGCATTCCTCATCGACCCCCTGGAAATAGTCGAAGCCCTTCGGCAGGGAGGAATAGCTGCCTGCACGCAGCAGCGACACATCGACCATGTCGTTGATCCTCCCCTGGGCTTCCCAGGGGTCGCGGTAGTTGAACTGGCGCGCCATCACGTGCAGCCCCATGCCGTTGGGAAAAGATGCCCTGACCTCGAAGGAGAACTCCCGCGGGGCGCCGTAGCTCTCGCTCCTCCCGGAGCGCACCATCACACAGGCTCCCGCCTCTTCCAGCAGTTTCCCGACCGATTCCGCGGTCATTGGTTTGAATTCGTCCACAATAAATCCTTATAAAAAAATTCTGCCACAGAGACACGGAGACACGGAGGTTCACACATCCAACCTCAACTCCACCCCCCACGGCGCCGGCCGTTCTCCTTCCCGTGTCAGCACCCACAGGGTGGGGAACGGCATCGCCTCCGGGGCCGGGCCGATGCCGTCGGTCAGGTAGATAACCGCAGCCGGCAAGGGGTGCATCCCCCTGGCGTACTCGAAGACCGGCCGCAAGTCGGTAAAACCGCCGCCGTCGTAACGCTGGGCCGCAAACGACGGGCCGCTGAATGCCTCGACGCGCTGGATGCGGCTGTTGGCGTACAAAACGGTGATATGAGCGTCCCGACCGCGGGCGATCTGCACCAGCTCGCGGGCAAAGGCCTCGCGCAGTTCGACGCAATTGGTGGAATCGCTGACATCGATCCCCACCAGCAGGTTGAGCCGGCGCTGCTTGCGGATACCGGGGGTCTGGTGGCTGAAGCGACGATGCTCCCTGGTCCAGGTGCTCTTCCGCCCCACCCGCCCGGCCGTGGCGACAAACTGCCGCAGCAACTGGCGCCAGGGAACGGGCGACGGCCGCAGCAGCCCCTCCACCAATGCCCGGATGTCTTCCGGCGTCTCGCCGTCGCTTCCCCGCAGGCTGTCCCGCGTGATGCTCCGCACCATCTCCTCGCCCAACGGCAAGGGGGTACTGTCGGCATCGCTCCAGATCTCGTGGTCGTCCAGGGTTGCCGCATCCCTGACATCGACCCGCCCCTGTCCGGCAGCTCCGTGATCCTCCTGCTCGCCGTCGCCGTAACCGCTTCCGTCCAGGTTCCCGGTGTCAACGGGGGAGACCAGAAGGGCATAATACTCCTCTGCTGCCAATCCCACCTCCAGGCCAAACTGCTCCGGCACGAACGCTCCGTCCCCCAACCCCTCGATGCCGGGATTGATGGCAAGATCGCAGGCCACGTCCCAGTCGTGGCGGTTGCGCTGTTTGCGCCGCAAGGGGTGGAGATGGAGAAGATGCTTGACCAGATGTTCCAGAAGCGCCTGCTGCCCTTCGCGGGACAGTGCGGTAAACAAAGGAGGGTTCAGGGAGATGGTCGGCACGCCGTCCCGAATGGTCACGCCGGCGGCATGGTCGGATGAGGGCTGTTCCGCACGGCGCAGGTTGAGGATGAAATGGCCGTAGAAGGGTTTTTCCCGCAGCAGGCGGACGATGGCGGTTTCAAGGGTGTTCATAACTGGAAGGATACCAACCTGTTCTCAGGCTGTCCCGGACATCCCCCCCGCATACTGCGTTCCGCCCACATACACCTCCTGGACCGCCCCCTCGCAAACAACCCGTTCCAGCACCTTCTCCGCCGCTGTGCCCGCATTCCCGACCACCTGGAAATCGGCCCGCTTTCCCGGTTCCAGCGAACCGTTGGAGGCTGCAATGCCGAGGGCGTTTGCCCCCCCGCTGGTAACCATGCAGAAGGCTTCAGCCGACGACAGGTCGTGCCGGAACAGGTCCAGGGCGAACCGCATCTCATCCCACAAGGAGAGGGAGTCGTTGCTGGCCAGGGAATCGGTGCCCAGCGCCAGGGGAATGCCGAGCTTTTTGAAGATATGCAGAGGCGCCTTGCCTACATCGAGGCGCTCGTTGCTGCGCGGGCAGAGCACGATGCTGGCCCCGCGCTGTTTGAGTGTCTCCGCATCCGACAAGGTGACATGCACGCAGTGTATGGCCAGGGTAGCGGGGGAGAGCAGGCCGCAACGGTCCAGCAGTTCGGTGGAGCTGCAATGGCGGGGCGGCATCAGGTACTCCTGCCACCCGACAAAGGGATAGAACTGCTCTGCCAGCGGGCCGCTGGTGTCAAAGACGAAAGCAGCCTCCTCGCGGGATTCGGAGATGTGGATCGCCAGGGGGAGCGCACGGGAGGATGCCGCTTCCCGGATCAGCACCAGGCATTCCTCACTGATCGTGTAAGGACTGTGAGGCGAAAGGCCGCCGGCAAACCGGCCGGTTTGCTCCTCACAGGCGGCAAGCGCCCTGTCCCGCATACCGAGGAACCGGTCCGGGTCGTGGCCGAGCAACTCGAAAAAGAGACGCCCCGCAAGCGGCGATGCGTGGTAGCGTGGGGCCAAGGCGGGATTGGTGACGATCTCTCCCACGGCCGTCGTGCCGGACTCCAGGCACATCCGGACCCCTTCCCTCAGCGAAGCGAGGATATCCTCATCCTTGAGGCCGCGTTTGATCTTGATCAATTGGATGATCCAGTCCACAAAGCGGCGCGGATTGTACTCCACATGGGTTCGCAGCCTCCATGAGGGGAAATGGGTCAACTCCAGGTGGGTGTGGGCATTGACGAAACCGGGAATGATGGCGCTGCCGGGAAATTCCACCACCGGTACGGAATGGGCGCTCCGCAGCTCGGTGAGCGTGCCGACGGCAGCCACCCTGGCATCGCGCACCAGCAGCGCGCCGCCGGCAATGGCCGGGGCATCGGGATTGAGCAGCCATGAGGCGGCGTAGATGGTGGATTCGGACATGTTCAGCCCCCTGCGTGCTGTTTGCCGTGATACGGGACAGTAGAGATTAACCCTAAAACTAAATGGAACCGCCGATGAACGCAGATAAACGCGATACATCAACAATAGTTTCTCATCCGGAGTTTCCGGATGGAAACTAACTACGATTTAGATTATAATTATACTCCAACCGTCACAAAAAGAAACAGGCAGAAAGCCGAAGCCCCCTGCCTGAATCCCTCTAATCCTATCCGCCCGTGTCTAGTGTCCCGTGCGGTTAGTCGTGGGACGGTACACTAATGCACGCACTTCAGCTTGGCTTGGCCCGCCTCTTCCTTGCGGGTCGCTAGCATGCGGTTCTGCTCATCGACAAAGACCAGCTTGGGCTCGTGGGCGACGGCCGCTTCGTTGTCCATGTTGACGAAGCTGGCGATGATGACCAGGTCCTTGGGCGCTACCAGGCGCGCCGCGGCGCCGTTGAGGCAGATGACGCCCGAACCGCGCTCCCCCTCGATGGCATAGGTCTCCAGACGGCTGCCGTTGGTCACGTTCCAGACCGCCACCTTTTCATAGGAAACGATGTCGGCCGCATCCATCAGGTCGCGGTCGATGGTGACGCTCCCCTCGTAATGGAGGTCGGCGCCGGTCACGGTGGCGCGGTGGATCTTGCTCTTCAACATGATTCTCTGCATGGTTACAACTCCTCTCCCAGTAAGGTGTTATCGATCAGTCGCGTCTGTCCCAGTTTGACCGCCAGCGCCAGGAGCGTTCCGTTGTCTGCGGTCTGCGACGGCTCCAGCGTGGCGCCATCGCGCAATTCCAGGTAGTCTATCGTGGCCAGCGGCTCTTGGGCAATAACGGCCAGGGCCTCGTCTTTCAGGGTGGCGGCGGAGCGCTCCCCGGCGGCATATCTGTCCCTGACACGCACCAGGGCGCGGGAGAGGCAGAGGGCGCCTTGCCGCTCTGTTGGCGACAGGTAGCTGTTCCGCGAACTCATAGCCAGGCCGTCCGCCTCCCTGACGATCGGCATGCCGAGCACCTGCACCGGCAGGTTCAAGTCGGCCGCCATGCGCCGGATAACGGCTAGTTGCTGGTAATCCTTGCGGCCGAACAGGGCCACGTCGGGCTGGACAATGGTGAATAGCTTGGCCACCACCGTGGCCACACCGTCGAAGTGCCCCGGCCGGCTGGCGCCGCACAGGGGCAGAGAAAGATCGCGCACTGTCACGCCTGTCTGAAAGCCGGGCGGGTACATAGCTGCACAGTCGGGGGTAAAGACGATGTCCACGCCGCACGCCTCCGCGGTGCGGCAGTCCCGTTCCAGGTCACGGGGATAGCGGTCCAGGTCTTCGTTTTGGCCGAACTGAATCGGGTTGACGAAGATGGAGAGCACCAGGATATCGCCTCGCTTGCGCCCTTCCCTGAGCAGCGAGGCATGGCCTTCGTGCAGGTATCCCATGGTGGGGACAAAGGCGACGGTCTTGCCCTGGTGCTTGAGGCTCAAGGCGGTCTGCTGCATCTCCTCGACGGTGGAAATAATGTTCATGGGTTTCCTGTTTTTTTCCCCCTTTTATAAAGGGGGTTGGATTTCAATTGAACGAATGCTCGGCAGTGGGAAACGCCCCCGTCCGGACCTCATCGACGTAGTTTTTGACCGCCTCGGAGATGATCGGCGTCAATTCGGCATAGCGCTTGACGAATTTGGGCGAATACTTTTCGCACAGCCCGAGGATATCGTGAATCACCAGCACCTGGCCATCACAATCCGGTCCAGCGCCGATGCCGATGGTGGGGATGGAGAGCTCGGCAGTGATGCGGGCAGCAAGCTGGGCCGGTATCCCCTCCAGGACCACCGAAAAGGCGCCGGCCTCCTGGATTGCCCGGGCGTCCTCCATGATCCGCTCGGCCTGATCCTTGCGCCCTTGTACCTTGTACCCCCCCATGCGGTGGATCGACTGGGGTGTCAGGCCGATGTGGGCCATGACCGGGATATCGATGGACGACACCGCCCGGATGACGGGGGCCATGTTCACGCCCCCCTCGATCTTCACCGCCTCGGCGCCCCCCTCCTTGATCATCCTCCCGCAGGTGCGGCAGGCATCCTCGACGCCGGCCTGGTACGACATGAACGGCATGTCGGCCACGACCAGGGCCTTGGGGTCGGCGCGCCTGACCGACTTCACGTGGTAGAGCATCTCATCCATGGTGACCGGCAGGGTCGTATCGTGTCCGGCCACAACGACACCGGCCGAATCCCCCACCAGGATCATATCCACCCCTCCCTGGTCCACGAGGCGCGCAAAGGGGAAATCGTAGGCGGTCAGCATGGTGATGCGGCGCCCTTCCTGCTTCATTTGGAAGATATCCGGTATGGTTGTTTTCTTGCGCATGCAAATCCTTGTCTCCAAAACAAAAAACGCGCCGGGAAGGCGCGATATCGTTCAGTGCAAAAGCCATGCAATGCACTGGCGGGTATTCCCTTCCGTCCCGGTTCGTTGCCGAATCCTGGCGGTATATGATCATACTCTCCGGCCCTGTGCCTGATCGACTCCCTTGAGGTAGCCGTCATGAAGACCGAAAGTTTAATTATACCAAAATAACTGCAAAAGGCTACGAAAAATTCCTCCGATGGAGCGGGTTGCCGAAAATCGTCATGAGAGGGTCGGACTGTTCAGGCGCCTCATGGATTCCAACTCCTTGATCACCTCTGCACTCTGGTCACGACGGGTCTCCATGTTGTCGAACATCTCTTTTACCATGCCTCCGACCGACTCGACGATCAGGCTGATGCGGAGACCGTCTCCCACCTGCTGCGAGGTGGAATTGACCATCTCATGGGCCATCTCCTTGATGGATTCTATGGAGCGGGCGATACTCTTGGTAGCCTTGGTCTGGTCGGTCGAAGCCGCAAATATCTGGGTCGTCATGGAACTGATGTCTTCCATGGACCTTGCGACCAGATGGACGCTCAAGGCCTGCTCTTCCGTGGCCTGTTTGATCTGTTCGGTCATATCCATGGAGTTGACCGAGCGGTCGTAAATGGCCTTGAGGGTTTCGCCGGTCGAGTTGCCCAGCTCAACACCGCGCTGCACCAGGCCCTTGGTTATGGTGATGTTGTTGGCGGCGGTTTTGGATTCGGTCATGATCTGTTCGATGATGGATGTGATCTCGCTGGTCGAGTGCCCGGTCTGGAGCGAAAGGGTGCGGATCTCATCGGCCACCACGCCGAAGCTCTTGCCGTATTCACCCGCCTGGGCGGCAATGATCGAAGCGTTCAGGGCCAGCAGGTTGGTGCGCTTGGTGATGTCGTTGATCACATTGACGATATTCTCGATCCTGTTGCTGTTTTCAGACAACCGCGTGATGGCTTCGTAGGAGAGCCCGACCGACGCCTGAATCTCGGCCAGGGAGTCGATCGTCTCGGCAACGATGGCCCGGCTCTCGTCCGCATGGGATTTAACTTGGCTGGACACCTCGTGGGAGATGGCGGCGTTCTGCTCCACATTGCTGATGGTACTGCTGATCTGCTCCATGGCGGATGCCGATTGGTGCACGATATCGGCCAGGTGGTCCAGGTTGCGGGTAACCTGTTCGATGGTAACGGATATCTCGCTGACGGCGGCACTGGTTTCATCCACCGAGGCCATCACCCCCTC
>JBEKFJ010000104.1:0-9961 GCA_050013355.1 Oryzomonas sp. | reverse complement strand
CAACATGCTTAGGGTGCCCTCCCCATATTGTTTCGAGGAGCAGGACCGTTCCAACAATAAAGATTAACATGAAGATTATCATATTCTTCGCCCCCTTTCTCTGCATAAACTTTCCCTTCCCTTTATATTATAAACCTCTTGGAAAGTTTGGTCATATGGAAAATGGGCCTTTAATTAAACAAGAAAGTTTTCCTTTGCACTTGCCCTTCAAAGCGCCTATCGCCGAAAACTACCCAACTGAGTGCTCTGCGACACCAATCTCCATAAAGTACAGACGAATATCAACGGAGTATTCCTCAGCGAGCTTTGAGAACAATAAAAAAACCTTTTCAAGAATCTCTCTTGCCAAAGTATGTTTCGATGACAACCGCGGTTCGTTGCTGCTGGCTAATATTTTGATTCTAACATCGGAACCAACATCACGAATGCTCGCTTGTGAAAATTCCAAAGAGACTTGCTCCGGTTTGAGCAAAGCCATATAGCCACCTGGCACTTCCAACAATCCTGAAATGATGGCAGGCAATTCCATGGCCAGAATATCCAGTGCTTCTGATGTAACATTTGACTTGGTGATGACCGAAACATTCATAAGATCTGTTCTCCTTATTATTTTGAGTGATATTTGGTATCGTGTCTCAACACGATACAACATACAGCCATGATGTCACCTGATTAATGTTTTTCCGTGTTTTTTCGTGCCTTTCGTGGACAATCGCTTTTTCCGGGATAAAAAATAACGACGGTCAGCCTAAAAATGGCAACCCTCTTTTTATTGACAAAACAAAGGCACTTTGATATATAATGTATTCCTGTTTTTTACCCATCCCTTAGTTACATTAGGCGCCATTTTGGGGTTGTAGCTCAGTCGGTTAGAGTGCCAGCCTGTCACGCTGGAAGTCGCGGGTTCGAGCCCCGTCAACCCCGCCATTAAAAGAGGGTATCCGCCAAACGGATACCCTTTTCAAACATGGAAAGCCGCGTACCCCATGAACGAATCCAATTACTCGCTCCCCGTTGTCAAAGATGCCCCCCTTCCCTTCCGCATGCCGGACTGGATAGCCCTTGCCCCATTTGAAATCTACCTCGGGATGAACATCGACGAGGCAGCCGATGGCAGGGCGGTGCTTTCCATGCCGTTCCGCGTGGCCCATTGCCAGGGCGCGGGGCTCATGCACGGCGGCGCCATAACCTCGCTGGCCGATACAGCGCTCGCCATTGCAATCAAGACCCTCCTTCCCGAGGGGACTCACTTTGCAACCATCGAATTGTCCATGCAATTCAAGAATCCGGTGCGTTGGGGAACGATACAGGGAATTGCCGAGGTGACCGAAAGAACTGAAAGGGATATAACCGGCACAGTGGCCATCGTGGACGAGGACGGGATTACGGCCGCCATCTTCCAGGCACACTTCCGCGTCAAAAGACATCGCAACGACTCCGCGCCCCACGTCTCGCCCCACACCCAATCGCATCAAAATACGTTATAAAACGGAATGATAACCAAAACACTCGAAGCAAATCCCTCCTGACCCCCCTTTGTCAAAGGTGGGAATTGAGCCCGACCTTTCTTGGGGTATATGCCCTATACAACGTTTTGCCTGTTATTCATCACAGCTATTTGAAGTTGATTCTCAGACCCGTATCGGTAGATTTGATCTCATAATTGGGAAAAGTCGAACCGTCGGCGTCAAGAACGATACGCGTGTGGTCGGGATAGCGTCCGACCCTGATCTGGGCAAGGCCGAACCGGCGAACCGGAATCACCTTGGCGCTCATTGAGCTTGTCGCACCGGGCACGTCGATGACCAGACGATTCGGCCCGGTCAGCTTCATCTGACTAAAATCATCCAGGCGGCCGCTGGCCTCGATGTCAATATAAGTTGTTTCAACCTTGATCGCTGTGATCGCCATATGTCCACGGGACGGAACCATAACAGGCACCACCGGCTCAAGCTTCACGGAAGCGGTTGGGACAGGCGGGGCGACATGGGGTAGTACGGCGGGTACGGCCGGCGTGACTGCCGCCTTGGCTGCCGGCTCGCTCTTCTCCGGGGTGGCAGCAGGCTCGTCCAGCCCGAGCGGGTCCGCCTCATCCTGGGCCGTTGCCGGTCCACTCTTTGCTGTGGCTGGGGCAGCGGCGGACTCACTCTTCGCGGGTGCGGCGGCAAGCTCGTCCAACCCGAGCGGGTCTGCTTCATTTTGGGCTGCTGCCGGCGCAGCAGCAGCGGGAGCGGCAGAAGGGGAGGCTAACGGCGCAGGAGCGGGTTTCGTCGGGGGAGCAACCGGCTTCTCCGAACCTCCGCTCGCCGGTTTGCCGCCGCTAAAGACTACGGTCAGTTTTTTTCGGTCAGTAGAAGCCGTAACCGAAATATCCGTATCCGACACGAGGTTGAATATCAGCCGGCTGACCACCATCCCGGAGATCTGGGCCTTATCGACGCTGATACTGGAGATAGCTCCCTGGTTGACGACAATCAGCGGCTCAACCTTTTCCGGGTCGACATCGGCAATATCCACAACCGCCCGCGCCTGTCCCGGCACCTTGTAATAGGTGTACGTCAGTGGGATGTCGGCCAGTATCTCCACTACCAGATCAGTTCCCGCAACCACCGGTTTGACATCCAGAAGTTCCGCCGCAAAAACAGGAACAACCGGCAAGGCGATGACCATCATGAACAGGATAAAGACAATCGGACGTTTCATGCTCCACCTCCTCCAAAAGAATGAGTTTCCATCAGGAAAGGGTTCTTTTCCGCCCATGCTGCGTCAATCTTCGGGCTTGCTTGCGGCGTACCGATGTACGCCTCCGCGCAATCCCTCGATTTCCTGGCCTGGACGAAAAAGCCCTCCTTTCCGAAACGGAAACTGTTCATTTCTCATCCGGAGTTTCCGGATGGAAATGAATGAGTAACACCTTCCCACTGCGCGGTAAATATGATAGTGTTTAATAGTTTCCGTCTTTTTATATCAATTTTTTCAGAACTTGCCCATTCCTCATTTATGACTCACTCGCACATACTCGACACCGACCCGCTGGTAACGGCTTTTGTTCTCCGCAAACGCTGGATGGGATACGCATTGGCAATCTCGCTCATGCTGCACCTGCTGGCGGTTGTCTTTATAATCGCGGCCGGGAGCACCACCAAGAACACCCCTGTCATAAGCGGCATACTGGTCGAGAACATTGCACTCTCTCCGGCAATCAGTCGGCCCAAACCGGCGGAAACCTTGCTTGCCCCGCCGCCACCCGAGTCAGAGCCCCCATCCGACGTTTCACCGGGAGAAAAACCCTTGCACCTCCCCCCTGCGGTGCAGCCATCTTCCAAGGGAGAGGCTTCTGAGGAGATGAAGGAGCTGATGACCACCCCACTGGGGCTTGGCATGACCTACGGCTATATCAGCAGCCTGGCGGAAGGCCGCTCGCTTCGGGAGGATATCCGCGGATATTATTTTGAAGTGGTGGAGAAGATTAACCGTGAATGGTGGAAACGGGCAAATGGACTGAAAGAACCGATCCGCCAGGATGGAATCATCGAATTGTACTTGCGTCCCGATGGTTCCCTCATCTCTCAAAGGATGTATCAGGGGACGGGATCGCGGGAAGCCGATCAGGTCCTCCAGGATGTCATTAAAGATGTGTCCCCCCTACCGCCCCTCCCAGCCAGCTTTGACCAGAAGATATTCCTGGCGCCGCTCAGAATAAAGGCGCCATCCAATCTTTTTCGTTTCAATGGCTGAGTCATTTCAGCTCAAAGTCCTGCAACTCCTCATCGGAAAAGTCAAGTGAACCGCCTGCATTCTCGAGGCGTGCGTGGACGTCGCGAAAGCCGTCGTTTACCGCATCGATCTCCGCCATCAGAGCGGAAGACCTCTCATTATGCCCCTGTACCTCCAAGACCAACGCCAGTTCGTACTTCACGGCACAGGTATCCTCAAGGCTCAGTTCCTGCTTCATCAGGGCATTCAGAACCCCTTCGGCAGCGTCTAGGTCCCCCCGCTCGCGCAGGCAGGCGGCTTGCAGTGCAAGACACTCCACCCTGCGGGCGGGGTCACCGGAGGCTTGATGAAACTCGTTGATAGCCTCGTCATAAAGCCCCATCTCTTTAAAAGCGACCCCCAAATCATAGTGGGACTGGGCATCGGAGCCGTCCAGGCTGCTGCCGAACCTGACGCTGCGCGGAGAACTGGAGATCAAGTTCGTAACATCGCCGAACGCATCGGGCCACTCTCCATCAGGAGCACCACCCTCCTCCCCTTCGGCAGAAGGCTGCTCAAACGGAAAATCATCGATGTCCACCTCTATCTCGATTTCATCTTCATCCGGCGCCTCAAAGCTGCCTTCCGCCCCAGCATCAACGGCAGCGGCAATCTCCTCAGCCGGTTCGGTCTTCTCCGGCATATAGACGCCGGCATCCATGCCCGCAAGGTCATCCGCCAATGCCGGCGCCGCGGAGGCATGCCCGCCATTTTCAAAGAAATCTTCCGTCCCGGTTGGAGGAAGGGGCTCATCCTTTGACGAGATTTTTTTCAACGTCTGGATCCTGGACTCCAGTTGGGCAGCATCGTCAGGCATGCCGGCCGCCACGCAGGCCTTTCGGTATCCTTCAAGAATACGGGTGTTTACGGGATCAAACTCGGCAAGACTCCGATAAATGTCCACCAACTCGCCACACACACCGGACGAGATGACACCCTGTTCGAACCGGTCAAGCAGGGCCAGCGCCCCCTTGATGTCTTTCTGATCGACATGGCACGCTATCAAACCGGTTTTGGCCGAAATATCGTCGGGAAAATAGCGCAGAAAATGCTGATAAACCCCCATAAGCTGCCGGGGTTGCTCAAGACGGCGGTACGCCCGGATGATCAGTTCCCAAACCTTTTTATCCTTGGGATTGTTTCGCAGCAGTGCCTGAAGACCGCTAATTGCCTTGGCGACATTCCCTTCTTCCAGTTGGTTGGCCAGCACCTCGACGACGAATTCCGTCTTTTCCGGAAAGAGCTGCTGAATGCGCGCAGTCAGATTGGCAAAAGGTCCGGATTCCCCCCGCGCCTGCAAGAGCAGTGCAAGCTGCCTGAACAGAGCATATGACTCCTCTTTTTTGTCGGCGTGGAAATACGCCTCGGCCAGCTTGAATTTGATGTTGGCGTTCTGCGGATCAACATTCTGCATCTTTTCGAGTATTTTCAGCGATTCAGCCGTATTGGATTCCCGCTCGTAATAATCGTACGCCAGCTTGTATTCGGCAATGGCATTGCCGACCAGGCCGTGTTTCTCGTTCAGTCCGGCAAGGGTCAGGGTAATGGCGATGTCGCCGGGAAAAAGCTTCTGCACCTGCTTATACACAGCGATCGCTTTTTGGTAGAAACCGCTCGAGGCGTAATGCTTGCCGATGACCTCATACTCGTTTCGCGCGCCATCAGGCTGCCCCGCCTTGACGAGAAGTTCGGCCAGCTTCTGGCGCAGGTTGATGGCGGAAGGCTCAAGGGACACTACCTGCGCGTAGACCTTGGCGGCCTTATCCAACTGGCCGCGTTGAATGAACTTTTGAGCCTCTTCTATCAGCTTGTCCTTTTTGGAACTCACCGCTTAAAATTCCTTTCGGCCCATACCACCTGAAAGAGGCGGAAATCTTTTGCAAACATGCGCAAATAGTTAATCAAACGGCCATGACATGTCAAGCATATTAAAGCCATGCCACTCTAATCCATTCCGTTCGCTTCTCTGTGCTGCTCTATCCCGATCAATTACATTTTGACACGACCAAAGAAATACAGTACGCTAAATTTTTTAATCGAATGGACTCAGGCCTCGGTCAGCCGCCGTATTCATCTGAATTTTCGAGAATTTTCCGGAGACGGCACATGAATGTTTTGCCGAAAGCTAACCCGCTGTATGAAAAGATTTCCGCCCACAAGATCGTGCCTCCCGATGTCCTGAACAAGTTGGCCAAGGGTGGCTTTTCCGGCTATCTCAGTTACACCGACATCGATTTTGAAGCGGATTGCGTCTTTGTCAAGGGGATACTGATCTGCGTCAGCGCCTGTGAAAAAGGGCGGGAGAGGACCGGTTTCGAAGCCTTTTCACTGTTGTTTGACAGAATCCTTTCCTCCAGCGGTGAGATCAATATTTATCGCATGACGGCCGACATAGCCGTGTGCGCCCATGCGCTGCTTCTCGGCACCAAGCTGTTTAACGGCAGCGAGGTTCGCCAGATAGACATCAAGGAGACGCTGGCCCTGCTCAGAAACCAGGGACTGAACGGCGTAGTCCGCTTTTACACACCCAAACGCTCTGCGATGATCTTCTACAGGGGCGGCCAGCCGATCGGCTATTACCACGACGGCGCCCAAATCGTCGAAACGTCTCCCGAAGAATCCCGCAAAATTGCCGCGCTTCCCGGAGCGCTTGTCGATGTATGCTCCACAAGTCCGATGGAAGAGCTGATGAGCATCAATTTGCTGCACATGTTGAACCTCGAAATAATATGGGTAGCGGCTGTGGCCCGTCAGACGGTCCCGCGAACCAAGGAAGCGCCTGCCACACTAACGATTGCCACAGCCGGTCCGGATGATGTGAAGTTGCAGGGGTTGTTGGAAGACCTCAAGGAAATCGCCGCGGCATACCTTTCCAGGGAGGGGCGCATAGTTATTGAAAAGGGTCTTCAAGAGGCCGGCGGCAACCAGATTCTCTATGACGACGAAAAAACCGCGGCATTCATCAAACAGCTTGAAAAAGAGGCCAGAAATATCGACAGCAATGCCCGCATCGACGAAATGATCGACCTGATGAAATCGGAAATCGCAGGACGTATGGCGGTGTAGTAGGTGGCGCACTTCCAGCATTTACTCAAAGACTATCTTCAACTCCATGGTTATTGGGTCCTGTTCGCCGGCACCTTTCTCGAAGGGGAGGCGATTCTGATCATTGCCGGATTTCTGGCTTTCCAGGGTTATCTGAATCTGGTCGGCGTCATCCTCACCTCGTGGGCTGGCTCCTTCCTCGGCGATCAGTGCTACTTCTACCTCGGCCGTCTCAAGGGCAGGCGCCTGCTGCGACGTTTTCACTCCATTGCCCGTAAATTCCGCGAAGCGCTTCATCTGATCGAAAAGTACGGATCGTTCGTGGCATTCATTTCCCGCTACACCTGCGGGTTCCGCATCGTGCTTCCCATCATCCTCGGCATAACGAGCCTGGCGCCCCGGACGTTCCTCTGGATCAACCTGCTGAGCGCCCTTTCCTGGGCGGTCGTATTCTCGCTTGCCGGCTACCTGTTCGGAAAAAGCGCCTCGCTGGTGCTGGATGACGTCGGCACATACGAGAACTACCTGATGCTGGCGCTGGTGGGATTCATCATGATCGCCTGGTGTTTCCACGCCTACCACGCCTTCAAACTTAAAGGGCCGGCCCGACAGAGGCTTGCCGGCATGCGCGCCCGGCGGAGAGCAAGGGATCTGAATCCATGACGCCTTCCCGGCATTTCGCTCGATCCGCCCTCCAGGCGTCACGGATTCAGGAGAAAGAGTACTCCATGAAAGCCATCCTGGACAACATCTCCATTGTACTGGTGGAACCGCAGTCACCCGGCAACATCGGCATGGCATGCCGCGCCATGAAGAACATGGGACTCTCCCGGCTGCGCCTGGTCAATGGGTGTGACCGTTTTCACCCCGAATCGCTCAAGTTTGCCGTAGCAGCCAGAAACCTGCTGGAGCAGGCGGAGCTGTTCCCCAACCTGGCACAGGCCTTGGCTGACTGCACTCTGACCATCGGAACCACCCGCCGCCACGGCAAGTACCGCCAGGAGATCCTCTCGCCGACGGAGGTCGCCGCCAACCTCAGGGAAGAGGCCGGCCCGGGTTGCCGGGCGGCAATCGTCTTCGGGCGGGAAGACAGCGGGCTGACTACCGAGGAGTTGGCTCTCTGCCGCTGGCATGCCACCATCCCATCGGCGGATGATTACGGTTCCCTCAATCTGGCCCAGGCGGTCCTGGTGTTCTGTTACGAACTGGGCAAGGCCGGCACCCCTCCCGGCGGCGGCCGGAATACGCCACTGGCAACCTCTGAGGAAATGGAATCGTATTTTGGCCAGTTGCGTTCCTGTCTTCTGAAGATCGGCTTTCTCAACGAGCAAAACCCGGAGCACATCATGCGCTCAATGCGCCGGATTTTTTTCCGGGCTGAACTCGACAGCCGCGAAGTCGCCATCCTGCGGGGCGCACTATCGCAGATCGACTGGGCCTGCAGCAATTTTGACGGCAGGAAGCGGCCGTGAGCCCAACACTCCTCGGAATGGTTGCCGGCACGCTGACCGGCATAGCGGCCATCCCCCAGGTCGTGAAGACCCTGCGCACCCGCCATACACGGGACATCTCGGTCTGGCAGCCGCTCTTGCTAACCATCGGAGTTGCTCTCTGGATAGTTTACGGTATGCTTATTCACAACCTGCCGTTGATCCTGACCAATATCATACCGCTGGTATGCAATGCCCTGCTTACCGGCCTGAAGCTCTACTATCGGGACAACGCCGCGTGACGGCGGCCCACACGCACATGGAGGAACAACCATGAAAAAAATCATCGCCAAGCTGCCCGTCCTGCTGCTGCTGGCACTGCTGTCGGGCTGCGGCTACAACACCATGCAGGCTAACGAGGAGGCGGTCGCCGAGGCCTGGGGCAATGTGGAATCATCCTACCAGCGCCGTGCTGACCTGGTTCCCAACCTGGTGGAGGTAGTCAAGGGGTATGCCAAGCATGAGGCCGATACGCTCAAGGCTGTCACCGAGGCTCGCGCCAGGGTTGGTTCCATGCAGGTCAGCAAGGATGTCCTCAACAACCCCGAGAGCCTGAACAAGTTCCAGCAGGCCCAGGGCGAGCTCTCCGGCGCCCTCTCCCACCTGATGGTCGTGGTGGAAAAATACCCGGACCTGAAGGCCAACCAGAACTTCATGGACCTGCAGAAGCAGCTCGAAGGGACCGAGAACCGCATCAACGTTGCCCGTGAACGCTACAACAAGGCGGTACAGGAGTTCAACACCAGCATCCGCACCTTCCCCAACTCCGTGACCAACTCGCTGCTGCTGCACCTGAACCGGAAAGAGCCGTTCAAAGCCGAAGAAGGGGCAAAAACGGCGCCAAAGATCAAGTTCTGAGCCAACTGGTGTCCCGTGCGGTTAGTTCACCAGATTAAGCGCACGTGACGCTGATGACAACAGAGGGCATTCCCATGCGGGTGCGACGTCTCTTCATACTGGCGCTTCTGGTCCTGCTGCCGCTCCCGTTGCCGGCCCTCGACGTACCGCAGCTCAGCGGACGGATCAACGATTATGCCCGGATTCTGTCGCCGGGAACCGCACAACAGTTGGAACAGAAACTTGCTGCCTTCGAACGTGACCAATCCACCCAGATAGCCGTGCTGACCGTTCCCTCGCTCCAGGGGGACGATATCGACCAATTCTCCATCCGTGTGGCCGAGCAGTGGAAGCTCGGACAGAAAGGCAGGGACAACGGCGTGCTGCTGGTCCTGGCCCAGGCCGAACACAAGGTGCGCATCGAGGTCGGCATGGGGCTCCAGGGGGTGCTGCCGGACATAACAGCCAGTCATATTATCCGGGACGTCATGCACCCGTACCTCAAAACCGGCAACTTCGACCAGGGCGTCACCGCCGGAATAGATGCCATCATCTCCGCCACCAAGGGGGAATTCAAAGCATTACCCCAGGAGGCGGGCAAACCGGCACACAGAAAGACCTCCTCCTCGTTTCCGGTGCTCCTGTTGCTGATCGCTGTCGTTGTGGTCCTGCTCGGCGCGTTTTCCCGCTACCTGAGCGGCCTGGCCGGGGCGGTCGGCCTGCCGCTGGCCGCATTCCTGGCCTTTCCCGGCATGGGTATCACGATGCTCTTGATCCTGGCCGGAGCCGGCCTGGTGGGGGGATTCCTGCTCAGCCTCCTGTTTGCCGGCATG
>JBEKFJ010000103.1:0-18338 GCA_050013355.1 Oryzomonas sp. | reverse complement strand
ATTGGCCTGTGCTGCCTTGCCTTTGTGGCCACCGGCACCACCCGATTTATTAGGAGCTTGAACCTGATCGGGAGAAGTCGCTGGAATAGGTGTTATGGACATTGTCTGCTCCTTCCATGGTTTGCAAACGCTCTTCCATCTTATTATATCAAAAACCGTCTCAATTAAAGCGGGTTTTAGTTAGTTTTCATCCGGAAACGGCCCTTTTCCGCCATGGCGGCGTCAATCTTCGAGCTTGCTTGTGCGGCGTACCGACGTACGCCTCCGCACAATCCCTTGATTTCCTGGCCATGACGAAAAATTGCTCGTTTCCGAATAGAAAACAACTAGTTTCTCATCCGGAGTTTCCAGATGAGAAACTAGTTATGCAGGATACTGAAACCCCAGGCTGGCGCAACCCGAATTACCGAATGCTATCCGTACGCCTAAGGAAGATAAAAAGACCCCTGTAGCCTCCGTAGAAGGGTTACAGGGGTGAAAAAGGAGGTGATACTTTCTTTAGACGTGCCGGCGTCGTGTTTGGTTACAATCAGGACATTCGTTTTATTTTTCCGGAATTGGTATAGACTG
The DNA here is from genome assembly GCA_050013355.1 of Oryzomonas sp. Classification (GTDB taxonomy): domain Bacteria; phylum Desulfobacterota; class Desulfuromonadia; order Geobacterales; family Pseudopelobacteraceae; genus Oryzomonas. The sequence continues at coordinate 17,768 of JBEKFJ010000103.1, read as the reverse complement.
AAAACAGATATCATTACATCAAGCCGGGATATGCAGGGGGTGCCCTATGTGGATTCAGCAGATTGCCAGGATTTTGGGCCGTATACTATTCTATTCGCTGCTGTTACTGCTTCTGGTCCTCGTCATATACACGCTTGCGCATGATCAATGGCTGGCGGGTCTGATCACCTTGACCATGTTTATCCTCGTCCTCTACAGGGGACTGATCCGTCTCAAGATCCCGGCGTATTCCGTCGTAGTTCGCGACGGCAAGGTGGTCTTCTTCATCCCCGAGACGACGGTTCGTAACCGGTTCGATTTTGCGTCGCGCGGGCAGACCATAGTCGAATTGCCGCATTACGGCTTACTGGACCGGCCATATACCTTGGAGATATTTTCCCCGGACAGTGAGGGCGGGGTGTGTTCCTGTCGGCTGTCGCTTCGTCTCGATTATCTGATGGAGCCGACTGCGTGGCAGCAGGCATATGACAGTTATGTCAAACACCAGGAGAGGCTGTCTTTGGAAGTCAGGAGGCTCCTGCTTGCGAGCTCCGGCCCCCTGGTATGCCGGCCTATTTCCGTGCAAGGTGAAGAAGCCATGCAGGAGCATCTGAAGCCGATGGTTGCGGAATTCAATCGTGGACTGGAGAGTGTTGGGCTGAGAGTTGAGGAAGCGCACTGCTCATTTACCGCAGGTTCGACCCTTGTCCGTTTTATAGCAGCCGAGCAGGAGAAGCTGGAAAAAAGAGTCGCGGGTGCGGTTTCCAAGGGGGGAGGATAACCTGAGGAACAGAGGGCAATATATGGTTGAGTCACCGGAATTCTCCTGTATCGGCTCCCCATCCTTTCGTTCGCTCCAGCGCCCTGTTCCATCGGCTGCGCAGCTCATCCGCTTTTCCCCGCTCCATGGCGGGGATAAATGTCCGCTCCGGCCGCCAGAGTCGCCTGATCTCCGCTCGATCCCGCCAGTAGCCGATCGCCAGCCCGGCCAGATAGGCCGCGCCCAGCGCTGTCGTCTCTCGAACCATCGGTCGTACGATCGGGATACCGAGGAGGTCCGCTTGAAACTGCATGAGCAGGTCGTTGGAGGTGGCGCCGCCGTCCACCCGCAGTTCGGCAAGAGGTGTGCCGGTGTCCTCTTCCATGGCTTTAAGAAGGTCGGCAGTCTGGAAGGCGATGCTCTCCAAGGTGGCCCGGGCAATGTGTCCGGCAGTGGAGCCGCGGGTCAGCCCAAACAAGGCGCCACGGGCGTAGGGGTCCCAGTGAGGGGCGCCCAGACCGGAGAAGGCGGGGACGAGGTAAACGCCGCCGTTGTCGGGAACCGAGGCGGCAAGCGCCTCGACCTCCCCGGAGGTGCGGATGATGCCGAGTCCGTCGCGCAGCCACTGCACGGCGGCGCCCGCAACGAAAACGCTTCCTTCAAGCGCGAACTCGGTCCGGCCGTCGATACTGCACGCTATAGTGCTGAGGAGGTTTCGCCCCGAGACGACCGGCCGGTCGCCCGTGTGCATGAGCATAAAACACCCGGTGCCGTAGGTGTTCTTGACCATCCCCGGCTGGTCGCAGAGCTGGCCGAACAGCGCTGCCTGCTGATCGCCGGCGATTCCCGAAATCGGTACGGCTGAGGCGAAGAAGCGGGCCGCCGTCTCGCCGTAGACCTCGCTGGAGCCGACGACCTCGGGCAGGACCGCGAGCGGAATTCGGAGCATTGCAAGCAGTTCCGGGTCCCACTTCCCCTCGTGGATGTTGAACAGCAGCGTGCGGGAGGCGTTGCCGGCGTCGGTCACATGACGCTCCCCCCCGGTCAGGTTCCACACGAGCCAGGAGTCCACCGTACCGAAGGCAAGCTCCCCCGACTCCGCACGAGCCCGTGCACCAGGGACGTGGTCGAGAATCCAGGCCAGCTTGGTGCCGGAGAAATAGGAATCCAACACAAGGCCGGTCCGGTCGCGGAAGAGAGGTTCAACCCCCTCGGCTTTAAGGCGGTCGCACTCCCCGGCGGTGCGCCGGTCCTGCCAGACGATGGCATTACAGATCGGCTTCCCGGTGCGCCGATCCCAGACAATGGTTGTTTCCCGTTGGTTGGTGATTCCGATGGCGGCGATGTCGGCGGCGGTCAGACCGGCCCTGGCGATGGCCTCCACTGCCACACCGAGCTGGGACGCCCAGATATCCTCAGCGTCGTGCTCAACGTGGCCCGGTTGGGGGAAAATCTGGCGGAATTCCTTCCGTGCTTCCCCGCGGACACAACCGTCATGGTCGAACACCAGAGCGCGGGAGATGGTCGTTCCCTGGTCCAGGGCAAGGATGAAGCTCATCGTTCATGACCTCCGGCATATACCTGTAATGGCGCGGGTCACTCTCTCCTGTCGCCGAAAAGCTGGAGGATCATGAGGAATATGTTGATAAAATCAAGATAAAGAGCAAGAGCTCCGGCAACCGCCGCACCGCCTCTGACCCCTTTGAGTTTTTGGGTGTCGAAGGCGGTAAGGCCGATAAAGACGATCAGGCCGATGCCGCTAACCACGAACTGAATCACGTTGGAATGAAGGAAGATGTTCACGACGGAGGCAATGACAATGCCGATCAGCCCCATGAAACAGAAGGAGCCTATGGATGTCAGGTCGCGCTTGGTTACGAACCCGTACACACTCATGGCGCCGAAGGTGCCGGCCGTGGTGAAAAAGGCGGAAGATATGGACTGGCCCGTATAGACCAGGAATATCCCCGAGAGTGTCACCCCGTTGAGTGCCGAGTAGAGGAGAAAAAGGGGCGCGGCCGTCGCGGTGCCCATGCGGACGGCGAAACCGCTGATAGCGAAGACCAGTCCGAATTCGGCAATGATCAGTCCGAAGAAAAGCATCCTGTTGGCATAGAGCATATTGAACAGTGCGGGAGAACTTACTACAGCCATGGAGACAAATGCCGTCAGACAGAGACCGGCAGCCATCCAGCCAAAGACCGCTCCCATGGTATTGCTTTGCGCCGTTACGATAGTTCGCGGTAACGGGGTGCTGCGCGGGGATGAAGGGAAAGGCATATCACGTACTCCTTTGTAGTCTGATTATATTTTTAATATAATAACGATGGCGGCAAAAATCAACCGGGTGGGGGATTCCAAAGGGGGAGGGGCGCGCATTGACACGCCCTGATGGGGCAACAGCAGTTCTCCGCAGCGATTCAGATTTTAAGGCGGACATTCCGCACACATGGATTTAAAGAGATTCGTACTCAGGTAACGATCACCCCGATCGGGAATTATTACAACCAGCATACCCGATTCAAGATCGCGTGCCAGTCTGAGTGCACCGGCCATTGCAGCGCCGCCGGACATGCCGCAAAATATCCCTTCTTTGACAGCGAGCATTCTCGCGGTTTCGAAAGCGTCGTCGTCTTCCACAACGAGCTTGCAATGATAGGCGGTAGGATCGTAAATGGGAGGAACTATCGCCTCCTTCATGTTTTTCAAACCCTGGATCTTATGCCCCAACACCGGTTCGATTGCCACAACCTGCACCTGAGGCATATGCTCCCGGAAATAGCGTGATACCCCCATAAGCGTACCGCTTGTACCCATGCCGGCCACAATATGCGTCACATTGCCATCGGTTTGGCTCATTATTTCAGGGGCGGTCGTCTCATAGTGCGCCAACACATTGTTGGGATTGGCATACTGGTTCGGCATGTAATAGTGATCAGGATTCTCCCCATTGATTTTATGAGCCAGTCGGATAGCTCCGTCGGTAGCCTCGCAACCGGGAGACAACACTATCTCGGCACCGTAGGCCTCCAGCACGCTGCGCCGCTCCATACTGACACATGCCGGCATCACCAGCTTGATGCGATAGCCGCGTGCCGCCGCGATCATCGCAAGGGCAATCCCGGTGTTGCCGGATGTCGGTTCCAGAATGACCTTGTCCGGCGTCAGTTCGCCACTAGCTTCGGCCGCGAGGATCATCCGGCGCGCCGGACGGTCCTTAACCGAACCGCCGGGGTTGTTTCCTTCCAATTTTGCCATGATTCTAATGCCCGGTTTTGTCGATAGGGAGCCCAGTTCAACTATGGGAGTTGAGCCGATTGATTCAATAAGACTTTGTCCATTCATATCTGCCTCGTCTGTCTGGGATGTAGTCCACCATAATAAATGCATCTTCTCGCGTCAAGTGAGTAGGAGGGGAAACTGCTTTATATTTTCTTGACAGCGTAACAATGTTTCGTTTACATTGCTTTTCGCATGGCATCTCGTTTGGAGGGATTCGCATGGAAAATGACCTGATATCAAAAAAAGAATTACTTGAAATAACAGGTATTTCCTACGGACAACTGTACCGATGGAAACGCAAAAACCTCATTCCGGAAGAGTGGTTCATTCGAAAATCGGCATTCACAGGTCAGGAGACCTTTTTTCCGAGACAAAAAACACTGGCTAGAATCGATAAGATAGTCAACATGAAGGATTACCTGCCCCTGGACGATTTAGCGGATTTATTTTCTCCAGCGGCCATGGAATCGGCCCCCATGCCCACCGAGCTAACGAAACGTAATATTGTTACGAAGTCAACGATGGATTTCTTTCTGGACCAGCAGGAGGACAAACAGGAATTTACCTTTGCCTCGGCTCTCTTCGCCTTCATTCTGGAAGATCTTTTTCAATCAGGAGAGATCGGGAGGGAGGAGGGAAAGACATTGCTTCAGGTATTGCGGGACAACTATAACAGGTTCGATCAGAATCAATGCGAGCTTCTCTTTCTGCGCAAATTTGGTATCTCTACCTGCTGTTTGGCAGCCGCGCCGGCGGAACTCTATTTTGACAGCGCCACCAAAGTCGTGGCCAGAATAAAGATATCGAGCTTCGTAGAGGAGTTGAAAATACGACTTAATAAGGAGGTGGAATGACATGACAGCAGATGGGCGGCATGACTTGAGGATTAACGGCGATGGCAGCGCTTCCGGAGGGCGCGGCAACAACATCACCATCGGTAAAAACTGTGACATTGATCTTGTTGAGTACAGAAACAGCTTCGAGCAGACAGACAATGCCAAGGTAAGGAAATCTATAAAAATCTAGAGTCGGAAAAATGAAACAAAGCCAATAACGGACGAGCACTTGCAAAAAGAAGGCAACCTTGCAGGGCAGCCTTTGACATAAATCTTTGTCTCGTGTCAGGGGGCTGACCCATCTTGGATTCTTCTCAAGCTACTTCCAGATAAGGACGCAAGGATATGCGACAATCTTCCCCGTTCCCGGCCTTGGCGATTGAGCTGATAACCTTAATGATCTTATCCACCGAATCGTCCGTCGCAATGATCTCGAGTTTCACTTTTTCAACAATGTTTGCAACAAACCTGGCGCCACGGTAGATCATTACTTGTCCTTTTTGGTTACCATGGCAAATTATGGCGCTTTCCATGAAATTCTTAACACCTATTCCATCGAGAGCGTTCTGTACTTCTTGCAGCATGGGTTTCGGTATGACGGCATCTATCTGCTTCACGGTACACCTCCGGGTGCAGATCAACATCCCTGCACAATTTTCTGAAACATCTTGAGGTTCCGTTTACAAAGGTTGTGCCAATCTTAAAGCATGATTATTTTAACGTGATTCCGGTTTGTTACCAAATGCGCCTCTTATTGAGGCATGAAGCATGCTGAAAACTTGTGCACATAACCGAGGATTGCCTGTGAAGTAGTCGGGATACCTCCCGCACCACATGGTCTCATTGTCCATAATATCTTTGGGCGTGACGTTCAGAGCGCACACAATTATTCATTTTCTAAAGATTGCAAACATGTTAATAAATGATTTAAATAATTTGTCGTATAATTTAGATGTTTCCCTATCATAATCAATTTCATGAGAGTATAGCGTGAAAAAGTTTCTTTGGATTATCCCAGTTATCTCCGTTTTCTGTATCTACTCAATCGCATTTAACAATTACTTTGTCTACGATGATTTCATATGGCTTTATAGAGCAAAAACTCTAGGGCAAAACTGGAAACAGATAGTATCTCTTGATGTAATATATTTCGACCCTCTCATTTACCTCATGTTCCTGGTAGATTATTCGATAGCTGGCCTTAATCCTGTATGGTATCACACTATAGACTTAATAGTTCATGCCTTTAACGCTTATCTTGTTTACAAATTTGCTAAAATGCTCGCCTGCGACGAGAAAGCCGGACTATACGGGAGCATTCTTTTTGCCTCTTCTTTTGCGATTGCCGATGCAGTGCTTTGGTCTTCTTCAAGGGTTGACCTTGTCTCTGTGATGTTCTCGCTGGGATCACTTATCCAATTCTTGAAGTATCTTCGTACCGACAAAACTCGATATCAGTTGTTATCCTGTCTCTTATTTATTCTGGCATTGGGAGCTAAAGGAACCCCGGTCGTCATGCCGTTTATGTTAATTTGGCTCATTATCATGGAGAAGAAGCCTCTTCGTCGCTACATGTCGCTGGTTCCGTTCGTTATGCTAGTCACACTGTACTTTGCGCTATTGATGTTTGCGTCCCACAACATAGCTAAACAGACCATTGATTTACATCTCAATATTCGAAATTTCTGTCTTGCATTAAGTGAATTTTTCGTCCCGGAGCGCTATGTTGCGATCCTTAACCCGTATATAAGTGCTACGGTGTTCGCTCTCCTTCTCATTACGAGTAGCTTTTTGAGATTTTACAGCGGCCCGAGTGCGATCAAACTCCTCTATAGTCCAAATCACAGAATCTATTTTGCATCCGTCGGATTTGCACTTATCGGAGGAGGAGTTCTGCAATTGCTCGAACAATGGTTTAATCGGTTGTATCCTAAAGCCGCAACTACCGTGACCGTTCTCTTTCTCGCAGGTATTGTTGTTCTCTGTGCTATCGAGGTGAGAAAAAGGAACCAAATATGGGAATACGTTGGGGTGGCGACGCAAAGCGCGATTAAGGGGCTGATCAGCCACCGAGATAAGATAGTGGAAGGTGGAGTGGTTGGTCTCGTCCAATTTCCCGGTTCGGATGGATTCATGAGCCCAATGATAAAGCTCTATTTAGGACTCAATGAAATCACCACAGTTCAATTTAACAATGGTGTTGGTATGATTAAGGATCAAGATTTACTCGAAAAAGCTGAAAAAAGTTCGTTTTTCATGCTGAAAAAGCTTGGGAATAACATTGTGACTTACGATTTAAGCGACCAGTTCAAGAAACTGCTCATCGATTGCAGACAAGCAAAGCTAAATCCATCAGTGCCTGAATTCAAAGAAGAATGTAAGACAATTGCAATGCAGCTAACACAGAAAATTGTGAAGCCATAATTAGTTTCCGTCCGGAAAGGGCTCTTTGTTGCAAAAATATGTTCCGTGAGTGTTCCTCACTCCTCGCCGGCCAGTTCCCGGAAACGGAGCGCCAGTTTGGGCCCCACGGCCTCTTCCTCGTGTTTGAAAAAAACGAACGCCCGCTCCCATCCCTGGCTTTGGACTCGTTCCAGCCACTGCGCCAGGTCGGCATCCGTGTAACCGGAACAGCGCAGCCGCAGGTACCCCCATGGCGCCGCGCCGACGATCCCCTTGGCCGGGTTCTCGTCCGTATCCGCGGTGCAGAGGGTGTGCCCACGGTCACGCAGCAACTCCGCAGCGCCCGCCTCAACCCAGGTGGGGCTACGGAATTCGAAGGCGCAGTGGACATCTTCGGGGATAAGATCGAGAAATGCCTCCAGTCTGGGGAGGTCTGCCCGGAAAAATGCGGGAAACTGCAACAGGATCGCTCCCAGCCTGTTGCCCAGGAGCAACACGGTTCGGAACAAGTAGTCCGCCTCCTCGTTCACCTCTTTCTGAGCATCTCTTTGGGGGATATCCGCTCGGGATAGAAGATCCCCTTCCATTCCTTGTACCCATACCCGCTTGTTCCCACATGAAGTTTCATGGCAACACTCCTTCACTCTCCCGTACCACCTCAAGTGGTCCCTTGTCCTCGCGCATCCGCAGGAAGACTGGGTGCCTCATAACACCCTCCTCGGTCCAGCCGGTGAACCTCACCTCGCAGACCAGCTCCGGCCGGACCCAGATCGCCGGCGCGTTCGTCTCCGGTTCGACGTTGAAGGGACATTCCGCCTGGACGAGGGGGAGCAGCTTCTCATGGATGCGGCTGAGCTCTTCCGCGTCGAACCCCCCTCCTGCGTGGCCGATGCAGACCAATTCGCCCCCCTCGAACACCCCCAGGACCAAGGTGCCGAAATTGCACCGTGCCCCCCGTGGCGCCGTGAACCCGGCAATCACTCCCTCCTGGGTGAGCTGAGTCTTCAGCTTCAGCCATTGCCGGCTCCTCTTCCCCGGCTGGTACGTGCTCAGCCTGTGCTTGGCTATGATCCCCTCTAGTCCCTTCGCCCTGACGGCTTTGAAGAAGAGGATACCTTCACTCTCCACGTGATCGCTGAGCCTGATCCGCGGTGTGGCCGGGAGGATCCGTTTCAAGATATCTTTTCTCTGGAACAACGGAAGCCCCGTGAGGTCGCGCCCTTGGAAGTGGAGGAGGTCAAAGACGCAGTAGAGCAGGTGGCCGTTGCCTAATTTTGCGAAGCTCTGCAGGAACTGGAAATTGGCGCGTCCCTGATCGTCCACGACCACGACCTCACCGTCCAGCACCGCCTCAAACCGCAGTGCGTGCAGCGCCTCAGTGATGGGCGCGAACTTCCGGTCAAGCTGCAGCCGGTTGCGGGAATAGAGCGCAACCTCCCCGTCCCTGACCTCGGCAATTGCCCGGTACCCGTCCCATTTTACTTCGAAGAGCCACTCAGGGTTGTCAAACGGCTTCCCCGCCGGAGTTGCCAACATCGGACTTACGGCGTGAGGCATCGGGGCAGCCGGCGCATCCGTAAGCGCAGTCCACTCCTCGGCCTCCCTCAGCCGGACCCGCTCGATCTTCTTCAGCCAGGACGATGTTCCTCTCCCTCTCGCGAGCAACTCCTCCAGGGTTACGCCGGACACGACGGAACGGTTTTCCGCCAGGATTTCGCGGCTGACGGCAAAGTGGTCCCGTTTCTTCAGGAGGAGCCATGATCTGTCGTCCCGCCCGGTCCTTACCAGCGCAAACTCACCCTTCAGCTTCTCCCCTTCGAGGATGAACTTCAGATCCCCCGTGGCGAGCCCAGCCAGGAGAAGCCGCTCACTTTCCCCCCTGTCACGGGCCTGGGGATGGCGATACACGCCCCGGTCCCAGATAATGACCCCCCCTGCGCCGTAGTTTCCCTCCGGGATGACCCCCTCGAATGCGCCGTAGTCGATCGGATGGTCCTCAACCATGACCGCCAGCCGCTTCACGGCAGGGTCGAGCGACGGTCCCTTGGGACAGGCCCAACTCTTGAGCACCCCCGCCAGCTCCAGCCTGATGTCGTAGTGCAGGTGCCGGGCCGCGTGCTTGTGTACGACGAACACGAGTTGATCCCCCTCAGGGCTTTTTCCCGGCCCCGGTTCCGGCGTTTCGCCGAATCTGCGTTTGGCGGCGTACTCCTTCAGTCCCATACGCTCCATCCAATCGTGCCCGGATTATGCAGGTTCGACCCGTCCCATTGAGCAGAACCTGATGCAACTTACATATGCGGCAATATCTGTTTCATCACCAGCATCTCTTGGAACAGGTCCCCATCCTTCTCAACCCGCTCCAGGGCTTCCTCCGGGCTGACCCAACACCCCTCCGGCCTCCTCTCACGGGCTAGTTGTTCCAACTCTTCCCAGCCCAGGGGAAAGGAAACCATGGGTTTCTCTCCGGCCCTCAGGGAATAAACGCAGATCATGGTCTTTTTGGCGTCGTTCTGGGACCAGTTGATGAAGACCTTACCTCGGCGCTCCTCCTTGGCCATCCGGCCTGTCACCAACTCCGGATAGTTCTTCTGCAGGATCAGGGCCACAGCTCGGGAGAAACCCTTGGTATCGTCGAAGGTTGCCCCGGTGGAGTTCAGGGGAACATAGACGTGAAGCCCCTTTCTCCCCGAACTCTTGACGAACCCCGTAAGCCCCAGCCGGGAGAGAAGCTCCCGCAGGATCAGCGCCACCTGGGCACATGCCAGTACGTCAGCCGGCTCGCCCGGGTCCAGGTCAAAGACCATGGCGTCGGGCGTCCCGGGTGAGGTTGCCCCTGCCAAGGGGACGTGGAGTTCCAGGGCAGCCAGGTTCGCTACCCAGATGAGTGTTGCCCGATCGTTGACCAAGCAGGCCGTCAGCCGCTCCTTCCCCTTAAGGTCGATCTCCGCCGTCTGCACCCATTCCGGATGGGGTGGGCAGCGTTTCTCGAAGAAGAACTCCTCTTCAACGCCATCCGGATACCGTTTCAAGGTCACGGCCCTGTCCCGTAGATGCGGGATGAGGTGGTCGGCGATCCGGCGGTAGTACTCCAGGACATGAGCCTTGGTGAAGGAGCACGAGGGGTAGAGCTCCTTTTCGAGGTTGGCGATGGAGAGCCGACGCCCTCCGATCTCTACAACCTTCCGGTTCATCGCCCTTTCCTCAGGTCGGCCATGATCGTCTCCAGCGCTGCGACCAGGTCGGGCGGACCTTCTCCCTCCTCAGCCTCTATGGGAGGGGCCTCCACCGGGGCTCGTTCCTGCACCTTCCGCTTGAGGAGATCCAGGAGCTTTGCCCTGCGCGAGTCCGCATACTTCTCCGGCTCGAACTCCGCAATCATCCGCTTGATGCTCCCCTTGATCCGGCCCTTCACATCGGCCGCGCCCTGTACAGCGCCCGGTGAGATCGCCTCGGCGGGCAGCAGTTCCTCGCTGTAGTGGAGCGTGACGAGGGAGAGCGCCCCCTCTATGCTTCTGACCGCCACAAGATGCTCCCGTTCGGCCAGCACGAACCTGGCAAGCCCGGCCCGGTTCGTCTGGCGCATCGCCTCGGCCAGAAGCCGGTACGATTTTTCGCCACCTTTCAGCGGCATGAGATAGTAGGGATGGTCATAGTAGAGCGGGTCCACCTCTGCCATGTCAATGAACTCGGAGATCTCGATGGTGCGGCTCCGCTCGGGGGACACGGACTCCAGTTCTTCGTCCGTGATGGGGAGATAGCGGTCCGGCCTGATCTCGTACCCCCTGACGATCTCCTCGGGTGGGACCAGATTCCCTTGCTGCGGGCAGAACATCCGTCGCATCAGGGGGGAGTAATCGGTGCTGTGGAGCATGCGGAACGAGATGCGACCCGGCGTGACCGCCCTAACGAGTTGGACCGGGATTGCCACCAGGCTGAAACTGATCGTGCCGCTCCAGATTCCCTGCAAAGCCATTTCGTCCTCCCCATGAAAACTCCTGCTGGGCCGGTCTCACGCAGCCTTCTTCAGGCTCGCCTCCAGCGCCTGGAGCAGTTCCTCCGGCGCGGTCGGTTTCAGGACCTTTGGCCGCAGGACTGCGACCTTCTCCCCACGTGCCTTCCTCTCGATCAACTGCCTGAGTTTCTGCTCATGCTCGTTCACGAACTTCTGTGGCTGAAAGGGCTCCGTCAGTTGCGTGATCAGGTCCCGCCCGATTTTAATCTCTCGCTCAGATAGCGGGATTTCCTCCAGCCCGAGGGCGGCCACTGCCACCACCTCGTCGGCATGGCGCAGGGTATTCAGGCGCAGGACCTTCCCGCTTCCCTGCAAGGCCCCGAGGTATGAGCGCTTCCTCATGGTCCAGGTGCAGATACCCGCTACTCCCATCTCCTGCAGCACCTCGACGAGCTCGCTGTATCCCGCCGCGACCGTGTCCGGTTCGAGATAGTAGACCCGTTCGATGAAGATGGGATCGATCCGGTTGCTCTTGACGAACTCGTGTACCTCGATCAGACGGCTGCTTTCGGGTGTGGCCTGCTCCAACTCCTCCGGATCCACGATGATGAACTTTCCCTCCTCCACCTCGAACCCCTTGGTCTGGTTCTCGGCGGGCACCGGTTTTTTCTCGTAGGCACAGATCATCTGTTGGTGAAGCTTCACCAGATCAACCCCGTGAAGTAGATGGAATTGAATCCGCTCTTCCTTTACGGCGGCATGGAGCTTCACGGGAACCATGGTTTCCCCGAAATGGACGGCGCCTTTCCAGATCGTTCCCCCTGACATTGAAATCTCCTGGATACCTCGTGTTTTGAGCCGTTATCGGTCTTGCCCTTACGGCAATTATCGCACAAAACGGTCTCAAGTCCAACCATGCCGCTGGTCAAGACGCGCCCGCAAGCTCATAAGTATCATTGCCGAGAAGGAAGTACCTTGATCCCATACACCCCGACGAGATTCTGCTGGAAGACTTTTTAAAGATGACGGAAGAACTGCATGCGGTGAAGAGGTATTTCATTGATATTGAATTAAATAAATATAATTAACCATAAGCCGAATTATATATCTATTTCGACATAAATAGAACAAAGCTATATAGTGATGTATTGGGACTTGATGAGTCAGGGTTTATAACATGCCGGAAGGCGGGAGGTAGTTAATGGTAATTTTTACGGGGTTTGCAATAGGTTGGTGTCTTGTTTTAGCTTTAACGCTCACGTTTGGTGGCTATATGATAGTGAAATCAAATTACAATTCGCCAAATTTGTTATAAGCTATCAGACGAGACTCCATTGTTGTGCGACCAATGTGGGTAACCTTTGACATGAGACAATGTCTCGTGTCAAAGGCCGGCCTCTCTTGTATCCCGGAATTCTTCGAATTTACATCCAACCGTTTAATGTCGCCTCAAGTTTGTCAAGGTTTCTCTTGATCTACAAATCTGCCTTGATATTTTGCCGATCCCAAACAACGTTCAAAAATAAACTGACAGATTCTCGTCCCCGGATAAAGCGCCAATGGCGTATGGCCCAAATTCACAATTTCCAGCACCTGCTGATTTGAAATACCCGGCTGCATGAATCCAGCGGTAACATGAACAGCCAGGCCAAAACGGGCAAAGCGGCTCCGACCCTCCAACCATCCTGCGATTGTCTCTGCAAGCGTTATGCGTTCCCTTGTAATGCCCAGAATCATTTCACAAGGGGCTATCGAAATATACTCTCCGTCTGCCAATGATACCGATTCCGTAACACCAGTAAAATCCGATTCATTATGGACATGGTAGATTTCCATCTGCTTCTTGAAAATCCTAAAATCATTCCCCAATGTCAAATCAACAGATCCGGGACCAATCTGAGAATCTTCCAGTGGATCAATGATTATTTCACCTCGACTGATTGCAGCCAATATCTCCCGGCCTACCAATATCGACATCTTCTGAACTCCCTGTTTTCCGAACTTACACGCTTGATAATATTTAAATGTCAAACCTGACCTTGGCAGCCCCCCTGTTTTGGTAATAGGGAGCGTAACTGCATATTCCTGCTATACCACAACTTTTTTTCATTACAAAGGCTATTTCAGCGACACATAAGGTTATCCCTGAATCCGTGACGTTACATTCATAAAGTTTTTGCTGACAGCTTATAACATATTGATGTTCTTTGGGAGAATTCCAAATCCATGAAGAAAATTCAAGAGTCGTCTGCGAATACCGATAAGGATAACAGAGAAAGGAAGGTGATTCTTATGTCACCGGAAAAATGCAGTTACATCGGTTATCATTGCGAAAGCTGCAAACTCCCATGTGTTCACCGGGGCAAACGACGGTGACCAAAAAGAGGATAGAAATGGAACAGCCGGGACCTCATGACAGGGAACCCGGTTTTTTCTATTCAGCTATGACCCTATATTGACCCTATCAGCAGGCTATTCCTGCCGGGTTCATACTCTTGCGTTTGTAGAGAATCAAGGTCCCTGTGAGACCGCAAGCGGCGGCAAACATCATCCAGAAACCTGGTGCGCCTTTGTCGCCTGTCAGCTTTATCAGCCAGGTTGAGACAGCAGGCGTGAATCCACCAAAAAGTGCAGTCGCAAGGCTGTAGGCAAGCGAAAACCCTGCGGTACGAACATTTACCGGCATGACTTCAGTCAACGCGACAACCATGGCACCGTTATAGCTGCCATAGAGGAACGACAACCAGAGCTCCACCATGAGCATCTTCGGGAGGGTTGGCGCGGAAACGAGCCAGGAAAGCGTCGGGTAGGCAGTCAGAAGCGTCAAGATTGTAAAGACCAGCAGAATCGGCCGGCGGCCAATGCGATCTGATAAGGCACCCATGACCGGTAGCCAAAAGAAATTGGACACACCCACGCAGAAGGTTACAATCAGACTGTCTGTACTGGTTAGCTTCAGAACGCTCTTGCCAAATGTGGGTGTATAGACCGTAATGAGATAAAAGGATGTGGTTGTCATAATAACCAGCATCATACCGGCGATAACAATCCCCCAGTTTTCAACCATAGAACGAAAAATCTCTTGCGCATCCGGCCGGTGCTTCCGTGCCAGAAACTCCTCTGTTTCCTGGAGCGAGCGACGTATGAAGAAGATAAGGGGTACAATCATGCAGCCTATGAAGAAGGGGATACGCCAGCCCCAATCGGCTATTTGTGCGGGCGCCATCAAGACATTGAGTTCATAGCCGATTGCAGCAGCGACCATGATCGCAACCTGTTGGCTGGCTGACTGCCAACTCACATAGAATCCTTTGTGACCGGGCGTTGCCATTTCGGACAGATAGACTGAAACCCCGCCCAGTTCGACTCCGGCTGAAAAGCCTTGAAAAAGACGTCCTATAAGGACGAGAAAAGGCGCCAAAAGCCCGATAGTTGCGTAGCCGGGAATAAACGTAATCAGTACCGTACCGAGAGCCATAAGAGCCAATGTCACAATGAGGCCCTTGCGGCGACCTACCCGATCGATATAGGCGCCCAAAAGGATTGCGCCGAGCGGTCGCATAAGAAAGCCTGCACCAAATGTCCCAAAGGTGAGCATGAGCGAGGCAAATTCGCTGCTGGCTGGGAAAAATGCCTTTGAGATATAGGTGGCATAAAAGCCAAAGAGGAAAAAGTCGAACATCTCAAGAAAGTTTCCGCTGGTGACCCTTAAAACCGCCCCAAGCTTGGAGTGTTTTGTTTGATCTACGGTCAAATAATCTCCTTGGGCAATAATAGTATGCACATGTTGCGTAATTTTAATAATCCATCAAATGCGAGAAATATATAGTACCAGAAAGATTTTAACCATCCACTGAAAACTGATCAGGCTTAAGGAAGACGGTAACCCTAGCATCCGACATATAACGCTTTGATTTATTCCTGAATCCGTGACGCCTCCCTGCCTCCGTTGGTCCGGAAGGCCTCTGCCTTTGCGATTGAATAGTTTGCAACCATCAGGCGGCGGACCAGCCGAGCGGGTGAGCTGTTACGACACGGCGGCGTGCGGGCTCCGGTTCTTCCGGACACTGCGGCACTCCGGCGTCACGGATTCAGGAGTAACATTATCAAGGGACTCAGAAGGTCTTGGTGATCTCCCGGATCAGTGATGTTGCATAGCTTCCCTTGACCAGACTGAACTCCAACTCCAGCTTGTCCGCTTCGATCCGAAATGAGGGCTTTTCCAGCGGTATCCGCAACGGCCGGCGCTCGCCTTCCATCCTCAAGCCGCCCGCCATGTCGAAATCAGCCGTCCTTATATGCTCATTGTCGAGAATCTGCTGCTCAATTTCAAGCGGCTTTCCTGCCGGTTGTTTCATCTTGCAGCCGAAGATCGGCCCGCTGGCGGATATTTCAAGGTTGCAGGCCCGCTCCGCCTCCAGATCCGCATCCTCCACCAGAAAGCAGGCGCCGTTCACGTGCTTCCATGCCAGATCTCCCGGCAGTATGGCGTCGATGTATTCGATGCGGCGTTCCACAACCTGGTCGAAGAGCCAGGACTGAAAGGCCGAGAGATAGAGCTTTTTCAGACGGGGGTGGATAGCGGCAAAGGCCCGTTCGAACCCTTCCGGCCGGGAAATTAGCCGCTGAAGCGCATCCCGCTCGCTGCGGCAGTGACGCGGAAACAGCTCCAGCGCCCGGGCAAGATCGCCCCGCTGATACGACTCGATCCCGGCTCGCCACTGTTCGTCGCGTACCGCCTCCGGTTCGCCCACCAGCCGGTCCGTCGCCTCCTGCCAGTTGCGCCTCAGCATGGCTGCGCCGATCAGGTGGGAATTTCCCTGGCTGCCGTAGCGTTGGTAGCCGAAATAGTTGGGCACGCCCCTCTGTTCAAGGATTTCCAGGGCCGCGGGGACGACTTCCCGGGCTTGTGCTGCTATGCCGCGGATAACGATGCGGAAACGGTTTCCCTTGAGGTGTCCCAGTTTGAGTTTGTTGGTGTGGCGGCTGGCCGAGACGATCTTCAGTCCATCGAGTTCCACCCCTGCAGCCGCTTCCGGCTTGATATGTTCGATGGAGACGGTTTGGCGGGTGACGCCGCCGGCATCCTTCATCCCGGCGTAACCGATGGCGCGCTCCGCGACGTTGAGATGCCGGGCAATGCGGCGGATGGCTTCCAGTGTAGTGATACCGCGTTTTTCCACGATCAGGTAGGCATGGTCTCCGGAGCCGCAGGGCAGGTAAGAGGGGATCTCCTCGACCTGAAAGTCGTCGCAGGACTCCTTGATCGTTCCTCCGGTTCCAGGCAGGTCGGCGGTCAGATAGGGGCGCACGAAGGCAGTGTTTTCCCGAGTCATGGCCATGTTCAATGCCTCATCCGCATCATGCCGGAGACCGCGCCGCTGGTAAAAGCGATCAGCCAGCAGGTATAGATGGTCAGGCTGACCCGATGGAAGACGCGGTTGACGGCCTCGGCTTTGTGAGCGAGCGACGCAGCCAAGGCCAGCATGAAGTGGAATGCCATACCGGCCAGGGAGGCGATTCCGGTAATGTTATGCCACTGGGGCGCTTTGCCGTAGGCCACGGCAAACAGGTTCATCTGGTGGGTTCCCAGATAGTCGCACAAGAGGCCGATACCGAAGATGACAAGGTGTTTGCGGTGCAGCCCCTGCCTGCGTCCGCTGAAGACCGCCCATGTGTAGAAGATCAGGGCCAGGTTCATCCAGATCACGGCTTGCATCAGCATCAGTCTATCCTCCCGCTTTGACGTAGAGCCTCATAAAGTACGATTCCTGCCGACGTTGACAGGTTCAGGCTGCGCACGACGCCGGCCGGCATGGGGATCGTGATGCAGGTGTCCGGATTCGAGTGGAGCAACTCTTCAGGCAATCCCCTGGTTTCACGTCCAAAGACCAGAAAATCTCCCGGCTGAAAGGCAACCGCCAGGTAACTGCGGGCGACCTTGGTGCTGAGATAGAAAAAACGGCCCTGGGATGTGCTTGACTGGAGTTCCCCAAGGGTGTCCCAGCGGTGTACGGCCACGTGTTCCCAGTAATCGAGTCCGGCCCGTTTCAGGTGCTTGTCGTCAATGGCAAACCCGAGCTGCCCCACCAGATGCAGGATACTGCCGGTGGCTGCGCACAGGCGGGCGATATTCCCGGTGTTGGGGGGGATCTCCGGTTCGACCAGCACGATGTTGAACGGTTTGTCTGCGGGCACGGATCGTTCCTTTGCTCTATTAAGAGGTTGTTGAAAAACAGCCATCTCGCCGCCGTCCTCGAAAGCCGTTTTGTGCGGCGTAGCGCCCGGCCTTCGCAGCCAAAGCTGCTTCGGCGGAGTAGGCCTGCTACGCCTCCGCAGGGCATTTAGCAGAATCGTTCCGGTTCTGTCCCTGCGGGATGAACTCCGCTGCGCTTCGTCACCGATAATCGCCGGAGGCGATTATACTGCGGGTGCGACGATCTGACAAATAGGGAACCACCAGCTATTTGCAACAGCCGGATACAAAATACACCCCATCGACCAGTTCCCCCTCAACAGCCACCTTCCCACCTTGTATACCCTACCGGCTCCT
>JBEKFJ010000102.1:0-10019 GCA_050013355.1 Oryzomonas sp. | reverse complement strand
CCCCTGTGCAGGTGCAGGATGCGAACACCGCTATCGATGCCCCCTACACCTATGATACGTCATCGTCGTTAATCTGGGATTCAACCTATGCCGCGGTCGATAATACCGCCGCCCGGACCAACGACCAGCGAATCGTAATCTTGATTTCCGATGGTGAGGACTATTCAATCACACATACCTTACCCGATCTGATCAACCACGCCATTGCCCAGAAAATACCGGTTTTCACCGTCACTGTTCTCCATCCAAACCATTCCTACCCGGCACTGATGCTGCAATTGGCACTTCAGACCGGCGGACAGGCCTTTTCGGCTTCGGCTTCGGATGCTGTTGCTCTGCAAGGCATATACCTTAATATTTCTCAAATATTGACCTCACAATACAAGATAGTCTACAACACCGCATCAACCGGTGGGGCTCCGGTAACCCTGAATATCAAAGTTAATGACAATGGTAATCTTGGAGAATTTTCAGAACAGGTAACCGGTTGTCAATAATGCCCCCATGCCCGCCCGCCGATCGGCAAGTGGGAGCTACATGAAGCCCGCCGTCAAACGATGGGCGCGAGCCTCAAACAGCGAGTCGTGGCCGAGAGGGCATCGAAACGCAGCAACAGCTCGCCTTCCTGTAATCGCATCACTGCACCGAGGGACAAGGGTATTACTTTGGCCGACCCGTGCTGCCGAGGAATTCGCCACAATGCTGGTAAGTGATCACCATTAGTCAATCGTTGTATTTTTCTAAAAAACTGCATCCGAAGATGGAAGAGTGGTGCAGTTCGTGTTGCCAGCGTGTCACGGATTCAGGGCCTTCTCAAGCCATAACCATGCCGTAATCTGTAGTATACTTTCATCTGTTGTTTTTACCCTTTCACCATCACACCGGCTTGGACCGTTGTCGGGCCGACTGCCACCGAAACAAGATTACACAAGGAGAAATGACACCATGAAACGAACCCTGACCACCCTAGCACTCCTCATAGTCGCTGCACTCCCCGACATAAGCCAGGCAATGCCCATGCGGCCGGGACCCTATATCACCGGCTTTATCGGCGCAACCATGCCCAGGCGCAACGACGACGTGACGACGACCGATTTCGGCACTACCCCCAACCCGACGTTTAACGAACGGGCACGCTTCGACTCCGGCGTCTCTATCGGAGGCGCCGGCGGGTTCGATTTCGGTTTCATACGCCTGGAGGGAGAGCTTTCCTACAAGGAGGCTGACATCAATTCGATTTCGGACAATACCGGCGCCAACCGGTACCGGGACATCAACGGCAACCTGGGGGCGCTCGCCTTCATGACCAACGCCTTTTTCGACTTCCACAACTACACCCCCGTCACACCGTACGTGGGGGTCGGCATCGGGTTTGCTACACTGCACATGAGCAACACCTTTGCGACCGACCAAAACAACAACCGAAATCTCATGTATCCCAGGGACGACGACACCGTCTTTGCCTACCAATTGGGCGCCGGGCTGGATATTGCCCTCAACCGCAGGTTTTCCCTTGACCTGGGCTACCGCTACTTCAACACCGACTGGGCCAGCTTCAGCAGAGACCAGTTGACTTCCAGCGGAGTCCGCTTCGAGAGCCACAACGCAACGGTCGGGTTCAGGACAAAATTCTGATCCCCGGCGTTCCCTGCCTTCTGACGCAAAAAGCCCCGGACCTGTGATACGGGGCTTTTCTTTTGCAAATCCGTCAGATGAGGTATATTCGTTGGCAGACCTTGATCCTGATGTAGTCAGAGATAAATATATGAGCGAAAAAACAAAAATATCCTGGGTAAAATATATCCCATTTCTGATTATTCCTTTACTTGCAATAGCCTGGGGAATATCCAAATATCAAGCACCAGATAAAATACCTGTTAACCATCTTCAGATAAAAACCAATTTATCTCCTATGGGGCAAGGAGTACTACCTGAGCAAAGAAGGGCTTTTGCCTTAAAATTACAAAAAAATGAAAATACTGATTACAAGGATGCTGTTTTAACTACAACAGGTGCTTTTCACACCATACTTTCAATTCAATCCAATCGTATAAATAGCAAAATGGTGTCTTCAATGAGTAGCACCGAAGAACCTTTTTATGATGTAAGGAAAATGGGGTTCAAGCACGTGATAATGTCCAATGGCAAGGAAGCATGGGATATTGATCTGAGGAATTGATTAAGCGCCGGATTCCCCCCTTGGCCTTGAAAAGCCGCAGGCCGTATGCTACAACCATCCAGCATCCAGCATCATTCCAACAATCGGAAGGCCCGGACAACCATGGCAGACCAGACCCCCATGATGCGGCAGTACCTGGAGATCAAGTCGGGATACCCCGATGCGATCCTCTTCTTCCGCATGGGGGACTTTTACGAGATGTTCCTGGACGATGCCCTGATCGCATCCCGCATCCTGGACATCGCCCTGACCTCCCGCAACAAGGGGAGCAACGACGAGATCCCCTTCTGCGGCGTCCCCTTCCACTCGGCCGCCCCCTACATCGCCAAGTTGATCGAATCCGGCCGCAAGGTGGCCATCTGCGAGCAGGTCGAAGACCCGAGGCTGGCCAAGGGGATCGTGCGGCGCGAGGTGGTCAAGGTGGTCACCCCGGGGCTTCTGATCGAGACCGAGAGCCTCCTGCCGGACGAAAACAACTACCTCCTCTCCCTCTCCGCGGGCGCCGCCGGCGCCTGGGGGTGCGCCTGGCTGGACCTGTCCACCGGCGAGTTCCGGGTGACGGAGCTGGGGAGCGCAACTGCGGCGGCCGGAGAGGCCGCCTGCATCAACCCCCGCGAGGTGCTGCTGGCCGACGGCCTGGATCAGGACGCCCTCCCGGCTGATCTGCGGACCTTCCTGGCGGAGCGGATCGTCTCCCGCGCCCCTGGATGGGTCTATGAGCAAGACTATGCCGGTTCGCTCTTGTGCGGCCAGTTCGGGGCCGCATCGGCCGAGGCCCTGGGCCTTGGCGCCATGCCGGCCGGACTGACGGCGGCCGGAGCGGCCCTGTACTACCTGCGGGAAAACCGCAAGTCGGCCATCCCCCACATCCGAGACATCAAGGTCTACGAGCGGGCCGAGCACTTGGCCCTGGACCCGGCAACCCGCCGCAACCTGGAGATCACCGCCACCATGGCCGAGGGAAAGAAGGCCGGCTCGCTCCTGGGCTGCCTGGACCGGACCGCCACGGCCATGGGCGCCCGGCGCCTGAAACAGTGGCTCAGCTACCCCCTGGTTGGGCTGGAGCCGATCCGGCAACGGCTGGCCGCGGTGGAAGAACTGCTGGAGGCCGCTGACCTGCGGGAGGAGGTGCAGGCGCAACTGCGTGAGATCGCCGACCTGGAGCGGCTCAACGGCCGTATCGGCATGGCCTCGGCCTCCGGGCGCGACCTGCGGGCACTGCACGATTCCCTGCGCCGCGTGCCTCCCCTGCTGAAACACCTTGCCCCGTTGCAGGCCGGTCTCCTGCTTGCCCTGTCATCCTCCATCGACCCCCTGGACGATATCCGCGGCCTGGTGGAGCGGGGCATCGTGGAGAATCCACCCTTCTCCCTGCGGGAGGGCGGCATCATCGCTACCGGCTACCACGCCGAGTTGGACGAACTGCGGGCCATCAGCAGCGAGGGCAAGGGGTTCATCGCCCGACTGGAGGCCCAGGAACGGGCGCGCACCGGCATCTCGACCCTCAAGATCCGCTATAACAGGGTCTTCGGCTACTCCATCGAGATCACCAAAAGCAACCTGGGGGCCGTGCCTGCCGATTACATCCGCCGCCAGACCCTGGCCAACGCCGAGCGCTTCATCACCGAAGAATTGAAGGATTACGAGGAAAAGGTGCTGGGGGCCGAGGAGCGCATCTGCGACATGGAATACGCCCTGTTCCAGGATATCCGCGAAAAGGTGGCAAACCAGGCCGAACGCATCTGCCGCACCGCCGACGGCCTGGCTGTGCTGGATGTGCTGATCTCCCTGGCCGCGGTGGCCGGAGAGCGGAACTACTGCAAACCCCAGGTGGACGACACAGATGTCATCGACATCAAGGACGGCCGCCATCCGGTCATCGAGGCTATGAAGCTGGGAGAGGGCTTCGTCCCCAACGACACCCGCCTGGACGGCAGCGAGAACCAGATCCTGATGATCACCGGCCCCAACATGGCAGGCAAATCCACCTACATGCGCCAGGTGGCCCTGATCTGTCTCATGGCCCAGGCCGGCAGCTTTGTTCCGGCCTCCGAGGCCCGCATCGGCATCGCCGACCGGATCTTTACCCGGGTCGGCGCCGGGGACAACCTGGCCCGGGGCCAGTCCACCTTCATGCTGGAGATGATGGAGGCGGCGAACATCCTGCGCAACGCCGGCCCTAAAAGTCTGATCGTGATGGACGAGATCGGCCGAGGCACCTCCACCTTCGACGGCGTCTCCATCGCCTGGGCCGTAGCCGAGTATATCCACGACACCCCCGGCTGCAGAGCCCGCACCCTGTTTGCCACCCATTACCACGAGTTGACCGAACTGGCCGTCACCAGGGAGCGGATCAGGAACTTCACCGTGGCGGTGCGGGAGTGGAACGACCAGGTCATCTTCCTGCGCACCATCATCCCCGGCGGCGCCTCCCATTCCTATGGCATCCAGGTGGCCCGCCTGGCCGGCATGCCGGCGGATGTGATCGAACGGGCCAAGGAGATCCTGCGTAACCTGGAGAGCGGCGAATTCGAGCAAGGCGCCCCGCGCCTGGCCAAGAGCCGCAAGACACCGCCCAGGGAGCCCTCCCCCCAGTTCTCCCTGTTCGAAAACACAGAAGACCAGTTGCGTCTACGCCTGAAGAAGCTCAACATCGCCACCCTTACCCCCCTGGAAGCGCTCAACCTGCTGGATGAGTTGAAGCGGATGGTGTGAAAGATCGCCGGTTCGTGTGTGTGCGTGAACCAAAGCTCAACTCGGCAGTTCATCCCCCGGAACCGGGGTATGTTTCTTGACCGAATCGAGAATTTGCTGCGCCTTTTCAGGGTTGGCCCGTTCGGCCCGCTCCCGGAAAAAAGCTTCCGTTTTCAAGGCGGACACCTTTTCGGCAAGGGCCATCACGATAAACTGGTTGAGCGAAACATTATCCTCGCGTGCCAGTTCCTTGGCATAACCTGCGAGGGAATCGGGGATACGGAGAGCGTATTGACTCATGATATGACTCCTGTCAACCTGATGCATTCAGCCGGTGTCACTAGTTTCAGGGAAAACAGGCCGGCGGCATCGGCAAAATCCTTGGTGTTAAAGGTAACCAGTGCATCGGCGACGCCATTCAACGCGGTTTCCAGCACCATTTCATCCTTCGGGTCCCGCAGTTGGGGCCGCCACAGGTAGTTCAGGTGGACCGGCTCCACATGGGCCGCCAGGGTATCCAGCACACAGTCCAGATCTTCCACCGAAATGCTGTGCCGCAACCCTATTTCCGGCCGTTTGAGTACCGCCTCATACTCCAGCCAGAGCGGCGGCGATGCCAACAGTGATATCTTGTCCGCCAAAGCCCACCGAACCAGGAGATGGGATGCGCCATCCCGGTTGCATAGGGCAGTCACCAACACATTGGTATCGAGGACAAGCCGGTAGATCATATTAAATACAATATCACATATAACATGGACAGGCAATGTTAAATGTTGTGACTGAAGAAGCGCCTGTCGGAGGATCAGGCGTCGAATAATATTGAAATCACGCAATCACCGGCCCTAGAAGCTTGAAACATTTGATTATTTCTGTTAATAAGAACACGTTACTTTTTCTATCCGATCCAGTTGATACGTAAAGCGAGCCCAATGACCCGATTGCTTCACATAGCAGCAGGCCTGCTAATCCTCTCCCTCCTCTCCCCTTTCCCCGCCACCGCTGCCAGGATAAAAACCAATAAGCCCGCCTTCAGCGATCAATCCTCGGCCACCAGCCGCCCCCTGGCCGTTCTGAGCGAGGTGAAGCACTGGTCAAACCCCGATTACACCCGCATCTCCCTGGAGTTGGACCGGGACGTTGCCTGGGAGGCCCATGAACTGGGCAAGGGGAGCCCCGGCAAGCCGGGCCGGGTCTACATCGATATCAACCGGACCAAGCTGGGCAAGGGGGTGAAGAATATCACCATTGGCGACGGCCTCCTGAAGGGTGTCCGGCTCGGCCAGTTCAGGCAGGACGTGGTGCGGGTGGTGCTGGATACGGAGAACATCAAGGATTACAAGGTCTTCCCGCTCTCAGAGCCTGCACGGTTGATCATAGACGTCCGCGGGGAGCGCCGCGCCGAGATCTCCCGCCTGGAGGAGACCATCACCGCCAGGCAGGAACAGGCCCCGGAACTGAAGCCGGTGGTGCCGGCCATGGTGGAAGAGAAGGTCAAACCCCGGAAAAAGCCGCTTATCTCCAAGATCCGCCGGATCGTCGTCGATCCTGGCCATGGGGGGCATGATTCCGGGGCCCTGGGCCCCAACGGCGTTATGGAGAAGGACGTGGTACTTGCCATCGGGCTGAAGCTGCGGGACCTGCTGAGGGATGAACTGGGGCTGGACGTGGTCATGACCCGCGCCACCGATGTCTTCATCCCCCTGGAGGAGCGCACCGCCATCGCCAACAAGGTGAACGCCGACCTGTTCGTGTCGGTGCACGCCAATGCCGCCCTCAATCGCGGGGCGTCCGGGATCGAGACCTACTACCTCAACCTGGCCAAAACCGAAAAGGCCGCGCAACTGGCAGCCAAGGAGAACGGCACCACCCTGGATAAGGTCAGCGTCCTGCAGGCGGTCCTCTTCGACCTGATGGCCAACTACAAGCTCAACGACTCGGCCCACCTGGCGGACGAGGTGCAGCGGTCACTGCACGGCAGGATCCGCAGCAGCCACGCCGACGTCAGAAACCTGGGGGTCAAGCAGGGCCCCTTCTATGTCCTGGTGGGCGCAACCATGCCCAGTATCCTGGTGGAGACCGCCTTTGTCAGCAACCCCCAGGAAGAGATCCGCCTCTCGGACCCCGCCTACCAGGAGCAGACCGCGGAAGGCATCATGGAGGGCATCCGCGGCTATATCACCAGTCTGAAATAGATGCCGGGCACCCTCTACATCCTGGCCACCCCCATCGGCAACCTGGAGGACATGACCTACCGGGCCGTGCGCATCCTGGGGGAGGTGGATCTGATCGCCGCCGAGGACACCCGCCACTCCCTCAAGCTGCTCAACCATTTCGGCATCTCCAAACCGCTCACCTCCTATTTCGACCACAACCAGCAATTCAAGGGGGAACGTATCCTCCAGGCGCTGCGCCAGGGCAGGTCAGTGGCCCTGATCTCGGACGCCGGGACCCCCTGCATCTCCGACCCCGGCTTCAATCTGGTCCGCGCGGCCGTGGCCGAGGGGATCGCGGTCATCCCCATCCCCGGCCCCTGTGCCGCCGTAACCGCCCTCTCCGCCTCCGGCCTCCCCAGCGACACCTTTACCTTTGCCGGTTTTCCGCCGGCCCGCCAGGGCAAGCGCCGCGCGTTCCTGAACGCAATGGCCCCCCTGCCGGGAACGCTGGTGTTCTACGAGGCACCCCACCGGCTTCAGGAGACCCTGCGGGATATGCGGGAGGTGATGGGTGAGCGGCAGGTCGTGGTGGCGCGCGAACTGACCAAGATCTACGAGGAGTTCATCCGGGGCACGATCGGCGAGGTGCTGGCAGCGGTTGCCCAGGGCAAGGTGCGGGGCGAGGTGGTCATACTGGTGGCGCCGGGCGAAGCGGTGCAGGAGGAGGCCGAGCCGCTGCCCGAACTGCTTGAGCGCCTGCTGCACGACGAGGGGTTGACGGTGAAGGACGCCGCAAAAAAGGCCGCCGAGATTACGGGCGTCCCCAGGAACACGGCCTATGCCGAGGCCCTGCGGGTGCGAAACGGCGGGGAAGAATGCTGATTGTGCTGGAACTGCAGGTGGATGATATGCTATAGAGTATCAATTATCCTTACTTTCTGGAGGGGTTGGATGAAGATCTGTATTTTTGGCGCCGGCTATGTCGGCCTTGTGGCGGCGGCCTGTTTTGCGGAGAGCGGCAACAGCGTCATAGCCGTGGATGTGGACAAAGCCAAAATAGAGGGGCTCAAAGAAGGCATCATTCCGATCTACGAACCGGGCCTGAAGGAGATGGTGCTGCGCAACCAGGCCGAGGGGCGACTCTCCTTTACCACCGAGATGGCCGAAGCGGTACAGGCTGCCCTGGTCTGTTTCATCGCCGTGGGCACCCCTCCGGGCGAGGACGGATCGGCCGACCTGAAGTACGTCCTGGGTGTGGCCCGGGATATCGGCCGCGCCATGAACGGCTTCAAGATCATCGTGGACAAGTCCACCGTCCCGGTCGGCACGGCCGACAAGGTCCGCGAAGCCGTCAGGAATGAACTGGTCTCCCGCGGCGCGGCCTTCGAGTTCGACGTGGTCTCCAACCCCGAATTTCTCAAGGAAGGGGCCGCCATCGACGACTTCATGAAACCGGACAGGGTGGTGATCGGCACGGACAACGTACGCACAGCCGAGATCATGAAGGAGCTGTACGACCCCTTCATGCGCAAGCAGAACCGCATGATCGTCATGGACATCCGCAGCGCCGAGATGACCAAGTACGCCGCCAACGCCATGCTGGCCACCCGCATCTCCTTCATGAACCAGATCGCCAACCTGTGCGATTGCATGGGGGCCGACGTGGCCGCCGTGCGCGAGGGGATCGGCTCCGATTCCCGCATCGGCTACGATTTCCTCTTTCCGGGCCCCGGTTACGGCGGTTCCTGCTTTCCCAAGGATGTGAAGGCCCTGATCCGGACCGCCGAGGAGTGCGACTACGATTTCCTGCTGCTCAAGGCCGTGGAGGACGTCAACGAGCGCCAGAAGGAGGTCCTGGCCCACAAGCTCATCAAGGCGCTGGGCTCCCCGGACACGGAGGGACGGCCGCTCGGCGGACGCACCGTGGCCTGCTGGGGGCTTTCCTTCAAGCCGCGCACCGACGACATGCGGGAGGCGCCCGCCATTACCATCATCGAGCGCCTGCTGGCGGCCGGCGCCACCGTGCGCGCCCATGACCCGGAAGCGCTCAAGGAGGCCAAAAAGATCTTCGGCGACAGGATCGAATACAGCACGAACCAGTATGCGATCCTGGAAAACGCCGATGCCCTGGCCATCATCACCGATTGGAGCGAATACCGCAACCCCGACTTCGACCGCATCAAGTCCACCCTGAAAAACCCGATCGTCGTCGACGGCCGCAATCTCTACAAGCCGGACCGTATGGCGGCTGCCGGGTTCAACTACGTCCCCTTGGGACGCTGCGGCAGCGAAGTCTGCGGGGTGTCAAAATAATGCGTATTCTGGTCACCGGCGGCGCAGGCTTCATCGGTTCGCACCTCTGCGAGCGACTCCTCTGTGAGGGGCATGACGTCATCTGCCTGGACAACCTCTTCACCGGCAGCAAGGACAACATCATACACTTGATGGACAACCACCGCTTCGAACTGGTGCGCCACGACATCGTCGAGCCGATCCTTTTGGAGGTGGACCGCATCTACAACCTGGCCTGCCCGGCCTCGCCGGTTCACTACCAGTACAACCCGGTGAAGACCGTCAAAACCAGCGTCATGGGCACCATCAACATGCTTGGGATGGCCAAGCGGGTCAGAGCCCGCATCCTGCAGGCATCCACGTCCGAGGTCTACGGCGACCCCCAGATGCACCCCCAGACCGAGGCCTACTGGGGCAATGTCAACCCGATCGGCATCCGCAGTTGCTACGACGAGGGGAAGCGGGTGGCCGAAACCCTGATGATGGACTACCACCGCCAGAACAAGGTGGACATCCGCATCATCCGCATCTTCAACACCTATGGCCCCAGGATGGCCGAAAACGACGGCCGCGTGGTGTCCAACTTCATCCTCCAGGCCTTGCGCAACGAGGATATCACGGTCTACGGCGACGGCTCCCAGACCCGGTCGTTCTGCTATGTCTCCGACCTGGTGGAGGGGATGTGCCGCATGATGGAG
>JBEKFJ010000101.1:0-10026 GCA_050013355.1 Oryzomonas sp. | reverse complement strand
CAGCGCCTGTTCCGCCAGCCGCAGGGCGTCCGATGGCCGGTTGTGGGCCACGGAGCGCATGGAGGCCCGGACCGTTGCCATCAGCATGGCCGCCGCCATCCCCTTGCCCATGACATCCCCCAGGGTGAAGCCCCACACGCCGGGGCACACCTCCTGCCAGTCGAAGAAATCCCCGCCGACCTGCTTGGCGGGAAGGCACTTCGCCGCTATGTCAAACCCTGGGATCTGCGGATAGCCCCGCGGCAGGAGCTTGGCCTGGATCTCGGCCGCGTAGACCAGTTCGAGTTGGAGCTGGTAGCGACGCATCTCGCTCTCCCGCAAGGCATCTTCCGCCTCCTTCCGCTCGCTGATATCCCGGATCATCCCGATATTGCCGGTCGGGAGCCCTTTGCTGTCCAGGTTCTTCAACGCATACAGCTCTCCGATGAACACCTCGCCGTTCTTTTTCCTGAAATTGACCTCCAGGAACTTCCCCTTGACGGCATCCCGGATCTCGAAGATCTCCCTGCCGGACAAGCTGTATCCCTCCTCGTCGGCATAAAGTATCCTGACCTCCTTTCCCACCACCTCTTCCCGTTCATAGCCGAATTGTTCCCGCAGCGCGGGCTGGTTGACGTTCAGGATGCGGCGGTCGTGATCGGACACGACGATCACGTCGCGGATGCTGTTGAAGAGATTCCGGTAGCTCTCCGCCTGCTGACGGATCTCGGCATTGGCCTGCGCCAGCTCCTGTTCCGCCTTTTTGAGCCCGGCCCGCTCGTCGGCCTCGGCCAGAGCCCGGATGACCGCCGGCG
The DNA here is from genome assembly GCA_050013355.1 of Oryzomonas sp. Classification (GTDB taxonomy): domain Bacteria; phylum Desulfobacterota; class Desulfuromonadia; order Geobacterales; family Pseudopelobacteraceae; genus Oryzomonas. The sequence goes on along the minus strand of JBEKFJ010000101.1, from coordinate 9,232 downwards.
CAAGCCGGGAGAGCCTGTTCTTCAGGACATAATCCGTGGCGCCGTTGCGGAGCGATTCGATGGCTGCCTCTTCCCCCATCCGCCCGGAAACGAAGATGAAGGGGAGGTCGAGACGCCTTTCCCGCACGATGGCCAGCGCGCTCATGCCGTCAAAGGTGGGCAGGGCGTAATCCACGAGGATCAGGTCGATGCCCCCCTGCTCCAACTCCGCCGCAAATGCCTCGCGCGTGGCAACCACCAGCACGTCACAGTCGATCCCTTCGCCGGCCATGGTTTCCTGCACGAGTTCCGCGTCGTCCGGATCGTCCTCCAGATGGAGTATGCGCAGACGGCGGTTCATTCCGTCGCGCCATGCTTCCCGCCCGTTGGGGGCGGTTCATTGATGAGCGCCCAGAACACCCCCAACTCCTTGACCGCATCCATGAAGTCGTGGAAATTGACCGGCTTCACCACGTAGGCGTTCACGCCCAGCCGGTAGCTCTCGATCATGTCCCGATCCTCCCGGGAAGAGGTGAGGACCACCACCGGGAGGAGCTTCAGCCGCTCGTCGGACTTTATGGTGCGCAGCACCTCCAGGCCGTCCACCTTGGGGAGCTTCAGGTCCAGGAGGACGACCGACAGGTTGCTGCATCCACATCCCGCGAATTTCCCCCGGCAGTAGAGGTAATCCAGGGCCTCTTCGCCGTCGTGCACCCACTCCACGCCGTTGGCCAGGTTATGCTCGGCCAGCGCCTCCATGGTCAGCTCCGCGTCGTTGGGGCTGTCCTCCACCAGGAGGATACGATTCAATTTGACTACCATGGCTCACTCCTCCGTTTTGGGCAGCGCAAACCAGAAGACGGCGCCGCCGTCCACCGTTCCTTCGGCCCAGGCCCTGCCGCCGTGGCGGTGAATGATGTGCTGCACATTGGCGAGGCCGACGCCGGTCCCGGCAAACTCCTCCTGGGTATGGAGGCGCTGGAACAGCCCGAACAGCTTGTCCACGTACTTCATGTCGAAACCGACGCCGTTGTCCCTGACGTAGAAGAGGGTCTCACGGGGCTGGTCGGTGACCGCCCCGATCTCGATCCTGGCCTGGGGACGCGGCAGGGTGAACTTCAGGGCATTGGAGACGAGGTTGGCCAGGACCTGGCGGAGCATGGCCGCGTCCCCCTCCGCCACGGGCAGGGGCGCGATCTCCCAGACGATATCCCTTCCCCTTGCCTCCTCCTTCAGGTCATCGACGACCTCCAGCACCAGGGAACCGAAATCGATCCTGGTCCGCATCATCTCGGCGCGCCCCATGCGGGAGAAGGCCAGCAGGTCGTCGATCAGGACGCCCATCTTCTGGGAGGATTCCGAGATCACCCGCAGGTAGTGCCGGCTCTTTTCATCCAAGCCTTCCATGTCCCGCTTGTTCAGGAGTTCCACGAAACCTGTGATGTGGCGCAACGGCGCACGCAGGTCATGGGATACGGAATAGCTGAAGCCCTCCAGCTCCTTGTTGGCGGCCTCGGCCAGCAGCAGGTGCCGGTTCAGTTCGGCATTCAGTTCCTCTATCTTCTTCTCGGCCCGGCGGCGGTTCAGGGTCTCGATAAACGCCACGGAGAGCGCTTCGATGTCGTTCTGGTCATCCAGGGAGAATCCCGGCTCCTTGCCGGCCAGGGCGATCATGCCGGTTATGCCCCCCAGATATCTCAATGGGACCCCCATGAAGGAGGTGATCGCGGGATGGCCGGCCGGTTTCTCGACCGCATCGGGATCGGCGGCAGGGTCATTGATGATCCAGGACTTGTTCTCCCTGAGCCCGATCCGGTTTATCCCCCGGTTCGGCATGCTTTTCAGCAGCGTATAAGCCTCCTGCCGGGGCACCTTGCAGGCGGCCCACCCCGCTTCGCTGAGGGTGGTGGTATCGAAGAGGCCTTCAGGGTTCAGTTCGCCGATAAAACCGTAGGCGCTGCCGGTAAGCTTCTCGGCCACCTTGAGGCATATCTGCGCCACCTCCTCTTCGGTCCCGCACGCCATGGTCTCCCTGAATATCCTGATGATCGCCGACAGCAGGGCAACCTGCCGCAGCACCTGCTCTTTTTCACGATCTTGCCCGGCAATCTTTCCCTCCGGGTCCGCATAGTCTTTTTTGTTGCTGTTGTCCATGGTGTGCCCTGTCCCGTGCCGGCAGTGATGGCCGGCTGGCGATATGTAGGGGCGCTGCTTGCCGCGCCCCGATTGGGCGGAGCAAGCGCCGCCCCTACCATCATATGTTTAACCACCTAAGCAATAATACGATAGCATTCATTCCGGCCTTGGCAACCGTTTCGGTGATTTCTGCCGCATAAAAACCCGGAAAGAGGAGCAAAAACCTGCATCTTGCAGGCTCCTGCCCCATAGCCTAAAATATAGTTGCCGTTGTCGCCGGGAACCTATACCGTTAAGTATAGCTCTAACAGGTTGTTGAAAAACGTCACGAGGAGGCTGGTATGCAAGGCGCAAGCGAGCGAGGAAGCGAGGCGTACCCCTCGGTCCGCCCCCGCTTGTGAGCGAGCGGCAACGCCGCAGACCAGCCCCGCAGTAGATTTTCAAAAACCTGTTAAAGGAGACAGATACCATGACCGATACCATCATCCGCGCTCTGAGCGCTTCAGGCGGAATACGCGTGCTGACCGGCAGCGTCAGCGGTCTTGCCCGCGAAATATGCTCGCTGCAGCAGGCTTCAGCCACGGTAAGCGTGGCCCTGGGCCGCGGGCTGGCGGCTGGCGCATTGCTGGGGGCCCTGCTCAAACCGGGCCAGAGAACGGCGCTCAAGTTCGAGGGCAACGGCCCCATGCGCAAGATGATCATCGAGGCGGAATGGGACGGCGCGGTGCGGGGATGCGTCGGCGACCCCGCGGCCGAGTCCGAGCCGCACAACGGAAGATGGAATGTTCCGGGGGTGCTGGGGCATGCCGGCTTTCTCACGGTAACAAAGGACCTCGGTCTGGGGGGGGAGCCGTACCACGGCATGGTACAACTGCGCAGCAGTGAAATCGGCGCTGATCTGGCCTACTACCTGAGCGACTCCGAACAGGTTCCGTCGGCTGTCGGCCTCAGCGCCTCACTGGAAGAAGGAGGCGGCGTCTCGCTCTGCGGCGGTTTCCTGGTGCAGGCGCTTCCGAAGGCGGATACGGTCGAGATCGACGGCATGATGGCCCGGATTGCGGAACTGCCGCCGCTCTCTGCGCTGTTGCAGGAAGGGGGCGCCAAAGCGATCATGGACGGACTTTTCGACGGCATGACCTACAACCTGCTGGAGACGCGTGATGTTTTTTTTCGCTGCGGCTGCGGCAGGGAGAAGGTCGAGCGTGCCTTGCTGACACTGGGGCCGGATGAAATCGACGACATGCGCGAGAAAGAGCACGGAGCCGATGTAACCTGCGAGTTCTGCCGGCAGCGGTACCGTTTCGACGAGGCCGAACTGGAGGCGCTTGCAGGCCGGTCCCGTGCGTCGGCCGGGGCCTGATCAATGCGAACCATCAAGCTTACGATCGAATACGACGGCACCCACTATTCCGGGTGGCAGGTACAGCCCAACGGTCTGGCCATACAGCAGGTCATCGAGGAGGCCCTGGAGCGACTGCTCGGGGAGCGGGTACGGCTGCGCTCGTCGGGACGGACCGACGCCGGCGTGCATGCCCGCGGCATGGCGGCGGCCTTTGCGACGCACCGGGACATACCGTTGCGCGCATGTGTCGAGGGGACCAACCGGTTTCTGCCGGACGATATCGCCATCATAGACGCCAGCGAGGTCCTGCCCGGTTTCAAGCCGATCGGCGATGCCCTGGCCAAACACTACCGTTACACCATTCGCGTCTCCCCGATCCGTTCACCGTTGCACCGTTTTCATGCCTGGCACGTCAAGGAAACGCTCGACCTTGAGGCCATGGAGAAGGCCCTGGCGGCATTCGCGGGGCGGCACGATTTTGCGGCGTTCCGGGCCTCCAATTGCGTATCCAGAACCTCGGTGCGGCGGATCGACTCCGTTGCCCTGAGCCGGGAGGATGGCTTCATCTTCATTGACGTCGTTGGGGAGGGATTCCTGAAAAACATGGTCAGGATCATGGTGGGGACCGTGGTCGATGTGGGAAAAGGGCGTTTTGCGCCGGACCATATCGCCTGGCTGCTGCAGAACCGGGACAGAAAAAAGGCCGGCGTTACGGCGCCGGCCTGTGGACTCTGCCTGATGAAGGTCTTTTACCCGCAGGATACGGGTAGTGAATAGGAGACGATCTATTCAGCCAGCAGTTTTTTGACCAATAACTCCATGGAATCGGCGATCTCGTCGGAAAATCCTCTGAACACCTCGGCAACCTTGCCTTTCTTATCGATGATGATCATGACCGGAACCGAGCGGACGCCAAACGCGTCCGTAACCGTATCTCCCGCCAGGGCGACGGGATAATTTATGTGATGATCCGCGGCAAATGGTGTGACTACCCGTTCTCCGTCTTCATCGGCACTCATGCCCAGTATTTGCAGTCCCTGTTTTCCATATTTCTGGTTCATCTTAACCAGGTGGGGTATGGACTTTCGGCAGGGCTGGCACCAGGTGGCAAAAAAATCGACCACCAGCACGCGGCCTTGATAGTTGTCCATGGATACCGGCTGCCCTGACGTGGTGACCACCTTGAATGCAGGAGCCGGCTGCCCTTTGCTGGGCAACGCCAGAAGCCGGGCCGGTAAAAGCGCTATGAGTCCTGCCAGGGCAAGACCCGTGAGAAGCAGACGGGTTGGTCTGATAGGTTTCATGATAACTTACAGCGCCTTGGCGATCAGGGCATCAAGTTGCGACTTTGGGACCGCCCCTACGATCTGGTCGATGACGGCTCCACCCTTGAACAGGATGATGGTGGGGATGCCGCGAACGCCGTATTTGCCGGGCGTAGCCTGGTTCTCATCCACATTGACCTTGCCTACCTTGACCTTGCCGGCATATTCGTCGGCAACGGTATCAACGAGCGGAGAGATGGCCTTGCAGGGAGCACACCATGTAGCCCAGAAATCAACGAGCACCGGGATATCGGACTGAATCACCTCGTGATCGAAATTGGCATCGGTGAATGCAACTACCTTTTCACTGGACATAACAAACATCTCCTTTTGATGAGTTTAAGTATTAAAAATCATATACCAGCCAGGGAAAAAATCAAGGATAAACTCGGCGGTTATGACTTCGGCCGTTGGCCTCACCCTTCGGGCGCCTTCGCGGTCCAATTTTGCAAGCAAAATTGTCCCATTTGTTGAATTACGGGGCGAAAGGTTGTATGTTGTCAATTCTCCGATCAAAATCGGCCGCCGGCAACCCATATACCGGAAGAGAGTTCATGCCACACCTTGCCTTGAACATAGATATGCGGAAACGGACCGCCCTGATCGTGGGGGGCGGCAAGGTTGCAGCCCGCAAGTTGCAGGCGCTGCGCGTGGCGGGGGCCGGCGTCCGGATAGTCGCCCCGGCGGTGATACCCGAGATACGCGAGCAGGAAGCGTCCGGCGCCGTGACGGTGCGAATCGGCTGCTATGAAACCGCTGACCTGGACGGTGTTGCACTGGTAGTGGCCGCGACGGATGACCCCGCCGTGAATCGCAGGGTCGCGGCAGAGGCCGGGCAAAAAGGCATCCTCGTGGCCGTTGCCGATCAGCCGGAGGCGGGAGACTGCCATTTCCCCGCGATCCTGCGGCGGGGGGGGCTGGAGATCGCCGTTTCGACGGGCGGCCGCTGTCCGGCTCTCGCTGCCGAGGTGCGCGACGCCATCGCCGGTGTGATCGGGGATGATTACGCCGGCCTTGTGGAACAACTGGCTGCCGAGCGAGAAAAGCTATTGACGGAAGGGAACGGCACCACATACAATAAAGCGCTTTTACGCTCGAAGGCGAGACGCCTGATCGCCGAGCTTTCAGAACGCAAGGACATTTCATGAGCCAGATATTCTTCTATTGCACCTTGGTGCTGTACGGCTGCGCTACAGCGCTCTACCTGGGCTATCTGCTGCATACGACGCAGGGGATGGCCACCTGGGCAAGCCGGCTGGTCACTGCCGGTTTCGTGACCCATTCCCTCTCCACCATCCATCGCTTCAATGCGGCCGGCTACCTGCCGATCACCAATATGCACGAGTCCCTCTCCTTCTTCAGCCTGGTCATTGTGGGGGCATTCATCCTGTTCGTGCGCAAGTACAAGATCGCCATCCTGGGCTCGTTCATCATCCCCCTGGCGCTTCTCATGATTATTGCGTCCAGTACATTCCCGTCGGCTATTCATGAGCTTAACCCGGCCCTCAAGAGCGGCTGGCTGTGGGTGCATACCACCATGGCCTTTGTCAGCTATGCGACCTTCACCATCGCTTTCGGCGCTGCCGTGATCTATCTGATCCAGCAGCATTTTCTCAAGAAAAAGAAATTCGGCGCCCTGTTCCAGAAGCTCCCTTCCCTCGATACTCTGGACGACATCAACTATCGCTGCCTGACCATCGGTTTCCCGCTCCTGACGGTTGCCATCATCTCAGGCGCCATCTGGGCCGAAAAGGCCTGGGGCACGTACTGGAGCTGGGACCCCAAGGAGACGTGGTCGCTGATCACCTGGTTCATCTATGCCGCCCTTCTGCACGGCCGCATGACCACCGGTTGGCGCGGAAAACGGGCTGCGCTGCTCTCCATCGCCGGATTTCTGATCATGTTGTTTACCTTTATCGGGGTAAACATGTGGCTGCCCGGCCTCCACAGTTATAATAAATAGGATATCGTGACCCAGGCTCATCGTTTCCGCAGGTATCACATGCTGTAAGGAATGCGTGCTGAATGAATATTATCGTCGTTGGCCTCTCCCACAAGACCGCAACCGTTGAAATACGGGAAAAAGTGGCCTTTTCACCCAATCAGATCGAGAAGCCGCTCCGTGAACTGGTCGCACTCGACGAGATCGTCGAAGGGGTGATCGTCTCCACCTGCAACCGGGTCGAGATCTACGCCACGACCCGCGACATCGCGGGCGGCATTGCCCGGATCAAGCGCTTCATGGCCGATTACCACCATCTCCCGTTCGAGACCCTCGATTCCCATCTCTACAGCTACCACTCCGAAGCCGCCATCCGCCACGTCTTCCGGGTTGCGTCAAGCCTGGACTCCATGGTCGTGGGAGAGCCCCAGATCCTGGGCCAGATCAAGACATCCTACGGATATGCCGCGGAATACAAATCCTCCGGCATCATCCTGAACCGTTTTCTGCACAAGGCGTTTTCCGTTGCCAAACGGGTGCGCACCGAGACCAAAATCGCCTCCTCGGCCGTTTCCGTGGCCTTTGCCGCGGTGGAGCTGGCAAAAAAGATCCTCGGCAATCTGTCCGACAAGACCGTGATGCTGATCGGCGCCGGCGAGATGTGTGAGCTGGCCGCCAAGCATTTCCTGAACAGCGGCGCCCGCGGCGTGATGGTGACCAACCGCACCTTCGAGCGGGCCGAGCGTCTGGCCGAAGAGTTCGGCGGCGAGGCGGTGCGCTTCGAGGAACTCTTCCAGCATCTCCATAGGGCCGACATCGTCCTCTCCTCCACCGGCGCCCCCCACGTCATCATCGGCCCCAAGGACGTGGAGGACGTGGTCAGGCGGCGCAAGTTCAAACCGATGTTCTTCATCGATATCGCCGTGCCGAGGGACATCGACCCCAAGGTGGACGACCTGGAGAATGCCTATCTCTTTACGGTGGACAACCTGCAGGAGATCGTCCAGGCCAATCTGGCGCAGCGAAACCTGGAAGCTGAGAAGGCCGAAGAGATCATCCAGCAGGAAATCGGCCAGTTTTTCAAATGGCTCTCATCCCTGGAGGTCACGCCCACCATCGTTGCCCTGCGCAACCACTTCGACGAGATCCGCAAGGCGGAACTGGAAAAGACCCTGTCCAATTGGAAGGATCTGCCCCCCGACGCCGAAAAACGCCTGGACGCCCTGACCATGGCCATGATGAACAAACTGCTCCACACCCCCACCACGGTGCTGAAGAAGGCCGGCCAGGGGGGACGCGTCGATCTGTACGTGGATGGGTTGCGGCAGCTTTTCGAGCTGGAAGCCGCCCCCGAAGAGGCTGAAGAGCTGGAACTTGAAGCGTGAGGCTGACGGAGCGGTTGTTAACGGCATAATCTGCCACAGAGACACAGTGACTCGGAGAAAACCGGAAGAGCAGAACAGACAAAATAGATAGGATTCCCGTTCTTCCCGAAAAAACGTTTTGCCTTTCTCCGTGAACCTTTGTGTCTCCGTGTCTCTGTGGCAGGTGTTGATTTTTAAATACATTGAACGTTTGAATTTTCCCGAGAAATGGAGATGAATTATGCCCCCCAAACAGTTACGCATCGGCACCCGCGCCAGCCAACTGGCCCTCTGGCAGGCCAACTGGGTCAAGTCCGAGTTGGAGAAGCGGTACCCCGGCATGGAGGTCACCCTGACCAAGATAAAGACCATCGGCGACAAGATCCTTGACGTGCCCCTGGCCCAGGTCGGCGGCAAAGGGCTGTTCGTCAAGGAGATCGAGGAAGCCATGCTGCGGGGAGAGATCGACATCGCCGTGCACAGCATGAAGGATGTTCCCACCGACTTCCCGGAGGGGCTGGGGCTGTACTGCATAACCGAGCGGGAAGACCCCCGCGACGCCGTCATCTCCCGCAACGTCAGGTTCGGCGATCTGCCCCGGGGGGCCCGCATCGGCACCAGCGCCCTGCGCCGCCAGGCCCAGCTTTTGAAGGTGCGCCCCGACCTGCAGATGGTCATTATCCGCGGCAATGTGGAAACCCGCATCCGCAAGCTGGAAGACGATAACCTGGATGCCGTCATCCTGGCCGCAGCCGGCCTGAAACGGCTCGGCTTCACCGAAAAGGTCGCCGAATACCTGGACACGGACCTCTCCATCCCGGCCATCGGCCAGGGGGCGCTGGGGATCGAGTGCCGCCTGGACGATAGCGTGATCACGGAAATCATCGATTTCTTCAACCATCCCGACACCAGCCATGCGGTACGGGCCGAGCGCGCCCTGCTGAAACGTTGCGAGGGGGGGTGCCAGGTGCCCATCGCGGCCCACGGAACGGTCTCTGGCGGCATATTGCGCCTGGTGGGCTTCATCGCCGCGGTTGACGGCCAGCGCTCCGTGCGGGGCGAGGTCAGCGGACCGGTCGAAGAATGCGAGAAGCTGGGCATCCAACTGGCGGACCGGCTTCTTGCCGAGGGGGGCAAGGCGATC
>JBEKFJ010000100.1:0-10171 GCA_050013355.1 Oryzomonas sp. | reverse complement strand
TTGAACATCCACAGGAACTTTACACCAAAAGGTGTCAACGAATACCACTCTTTCCGAGACATTCTTACCAAGGAGCAATATCTTAATTGTTTTACGTGCTTTCAGTAAAGTGCTTGATCGGTTTGAGGACAGTTTTTCCATTGAATACCGGAGATGCTGAATCAAGGTTTCATAGCCTACGCCTAATTGGCATGATACCCCATAGAACTGCAATTCAGTGCAAGTGTCGCTATTCAATTTCCTACTGGAAAAAGCAGATTCAACCGCCCAAGGAGGCATCAATAAGAATCCGGCGAATAGATTAGCAAGGAATTCCTCAGGGTCATTGTTTTCATCAATTGCAGATATTTCGTCGATTTTAGTTCCATGCCCAAAGCACCAATGGCCGATTTCGTGGGCACAAGTGAATGCTTGTCGTCCAGCTGGTCTTAAAGATGGCACAATAATCGTCTGTGAAGTCTTGGAGTACATGCCACCAAAACTGTTGGCTGCGAGAAATTTGACCTCGATACCAAGTTTTTCATCAAGATCATAAATGCTGATAGGATCAAGTTTATCAGAACAAGCTATCCTGCGAATTTCAAGAGCCGCTCTAAGAGCTTCTCTCGCCAAAATTATCCGATTGCTAACCATTTGGTTCACCATCGGCTTTACGAAGTGTGCGCAATAGATTCAAGACCGCATCAAAGTCTTCTTTCTTTAGTTTCGACAACTCTCTTGCAGCAAGTTCAACTGCTGGATCGGGAACGTCAGGCTCGTTATTCGTAAGCCAGGACACACTGACATTGTAAATATCAGCAAGGCGTGGTAACTCCTCAGCAGATACTTTACGTCTCCCAGCCTCTATTTCGGTGATCGTAGGTCTTTGCAAATTCATAATTTTTGCGACCTGCCCTTGCGACAAACCAGCCTGTTCCCTGGCAGCACGTAAACGGGTTGCAATATCAGTTCGTGATAATTTACCGTCTTCCATTCAGCCGTTCTCCTTCCGGGAGCATTAACTCGCAGACCAAGTTAATTATCCCCTCGACGTCTCGGGCTATATTCAAATCATCATCAACCAGAGGATTAATATGGTTCGGAATATGAAATTTTAATCTCGTGCTCAAGGAGCACGCATAGTCGACACCAGAAAAGCTATCAAGTCCTAACGTGATGATAGGGTTAGTCTTCTCGTCGATTACTGGAACCGACTCATCATTCAACACATCCACGAGCGCCTCGATCACATGCTTCTTAATTTCTTCCCGGTCTACTTTCACTCCTCACCTCCTTACCAGTGGTAAGATATTCTTACATCTGATTTCATTTTAAGTCAATATTATTTTTAAGAACCATATGCCATTGCATCAGTAGCTCAGATAACTGGTTGATGTAATAGGTGTTTAGCATTAGTAAGGATAATAAGGGGTCGGCCAACAAATGTGTGCCGAGAGATCAATAACCAGCCTATCTGCTCATTAACATTCGGAATGATCTTTATGTAACCGCCGATGAATGGGATAAACGCCGATAACGTCTCACCCAATTAATCGGGGTTGGAATCTATCGGTGTTTATCCCATTCATCCCAGTTCCAGACGCCTTTCCGGTTTTTGTTCACTTGCGTTTGTTTCAGTGTCCCACTGCCGATATCCGCTCCGCTTGACACGTCGTCACCCCTCGCGCTACACTCAAACTGTGTAAGTTATCTACTCATGTCGATCCCAGGTGAACGCGGGGTCCGTCGATCCGGTCGCGGCCCGTCCACCGGTTTGATCCCTAAGGAGTACATATGCCCATCGATACGAGGCTGGGTGCCCTGCGCGCCAAGATCGCCGCCTATGGCAAGGAAAACCAGGGGGAGCTTTTGTACGCCCTCTCCGAGGGAGCCCGCCTGCTGTCGGGGAGCGGGCGGGTGCGGATCTACCTTGAAGACCTGACCCGCGGGGCGCTCTCCTGCGCCTATGCCACCGGCGACCAGGCGGCGGCCATCCGCGACGTGCATTTCCCAATCATCTCCACCGAGACCGTGGTTTCCAGCGTCTTTGTCAGCCAGTATCCCGTGGATTTCAAGAGCGCCGCCGCCTTGCCCCGTTCGGCCGACCGTCTTTTTGCCGAGACCTTTGCCTTCCGGGCCGCCTGGATCATGCCGGTGGTCAGCCTGGGCAAGTCCATCGGCGTGCTCTGCATCGACAGCGAGACCGGCGGGGAGGTCCTGAATGCCCAGGGCAAGTCGCTCCTGGCCGACTTTGCCGGTTTCGTGGCCGACCGGCTCGACAAGGCCCGCATCTACCACCAGCAGGTGCAACTTGCCCGCCGCCTGGAGGAGTTCAAGGCCCGCGAGGCGGCCGGCATGATGGTGCGGTCCGCGGTGCGGCTGATCGAGAAGCTCTCCCTGGCCTCGGTGCTCGTGCCGCGGCATCAGCCCGAAACGGCAGCGGACGAGTTGGAGGTCCTGGCCAGTTCTTCGGAAGACGCCCAGCTCAAGGCCCTCTACGACCAGCAGGGGGCCATCGATCTGCACAAGGGGAAGTCGCTGATCTCCCAGTACGTCAACGAACAGGCGGTGATCGACGACGAACGCCTGCTCAAGCCGATGTTCATTGCCGACCTGACCCAGCACCGGCTGCAAAAGCGGGAGCTGACCGAGTCCATGGCCCTGCGCTCATTGTACGTGGTGCCGCGTTTCGAGCCCAAGAGCCACCGCATCATCTGCCTGGTGAACTACTTTTCCCACGACCTGTACCGTTTCAGCGATTTTGAGATGGGGCTCTTGCAGACCCATGCCGAGATGGTCGAGCGGGTCATCAGCGAGGTGGGGGGCGAACACCTGGAGATCCGGGTGCTGTCCGAGATCACCGACCTGCTGAACGAGAGCACCGAGAGCCTCCAGCCGTTCCTGACCAAGGTGCTTTCCAAAGCCACCGAGCTGATCGGCGCGGATACCGGCAGCATCGCCGTGGTCAGCGAGCGGGACGGGGTCAAATGGCTGGTGGTGGAGGACGAGGCCGGGAACATCATCGGCGCCAAGAACAAGGAGTGGCTCAAGAAGTATATCCCGCCGTTTCTGGTCGGCGGCGAGGAGTTGCCGCCCGAGGAGCGCAGCCTGACCGGCTACGTGGCCTTCACCAAGCAGCCCAAGATCATCGCGCGGGTCGAGGAGGAGCAGCAGGCCGGCGGCTTCCACCGCTCCATGAGCGAGCTCCTGAAGAGCGAGATCGCCGTGCCGGTCATCTGCGACGACGAGGTGATCGCGGTGATCTGCCTCAATTCCCTGTACTACGACCATTTCCGCGAAGAACACCGCCGCATCCTGCAGATCATCGGCTCGCTGACCGCCCGGCACATCTCGGACCTGCAGCGCATCGAACGCCTCCAGGGCGAGGTGAACCGGCTGACCAGCGACGTGGCCTACAAGGACCCGCATGTCTCCTCCTACCGCCTGGGGAACATCATCGGCAACAGCTCCGCTTCCCAGGCCGTGGTGGAGTTCATCAGCACGGTCTCGCCGCCGCTCTTCAACCGGATCGTCTTCTGGAACCGCAACATCCTCCAGGAGGCCACCATCGGGCTCCCGTCGATCCTGGTGACCGGCCCTACCGGTTCGGGGAAGGAATTCTTCTTCAACAACCTCTACAACAACCTGAACGGCCTCTACCGCAGGCAGATCAATCCCGGGGGCGAATTGCCGGTCAAAAAGACCAACATCGCCGCCTATGCCGGCGATCTGACCTATTCCGAGCTGTTCGGCCACAAGAAGGGGGCCTTTACCGGCGCCTACACCGACCGGCGCGGCATCCTGGAGGAGACCGCCGGCGGCATCGTCTTCCTGGACGAGATCGGCGACGCCGACCCCAAGACCCAGGTGCAACTGCTCCGCTTCCTGGACAACGGCGGCTTCATGCGCCTGGGGGAGAACGCGGATCGTTACAGCCGCGTGCTGCTGGTGGCGGCCACCAACAAGAACCTGCAGGAGGAGATCGCCGCCGGCCGCTTCCGCGAGGACCTGTACCACCGCCTGTCCGAGCTCTCCATCCGCCTCCCTTCCCTCAACGAGCGGCGCGAGGATATCCCCGACCTGTCGGTGCACTTCCTGGGCAAGCTGTACCGCACCTACCGGGGCGAGAACGAGCCCTCCGACCAGCCGCCCGTGCTCACCAAAGAGGCCAAGGAGATCCTCACGCGGCACACCTACAAGGGCAACATCCGCGAGCTGCGCAGCATCCTGCTCAGGGCGCTCTTTTTCCGGCGCAAGAACGTCATCGCGGGCGACGCCATCCTCCAGGCCATCGCCGGCATGGGGGGCGGCGAGGGGGCCGTCCGGCAACTCCCGCCGGCCCGCGACCTGGACGAGCGGCTGGCGGACGACATCCTGGAACGGATCGCTGCGGGGGGCGATTTCTGGGGTGAGGTCTACGAGCCGTTCTCTTGCAGCGATATTTCGCGGGAGACGGTGCGGCTGGTGATCGAGAAGGCGCGAAGCAAGGCCGGCAAGACCTTGCCTGCCGTGGCGCGCTACCTCAAGGCGGTGGGGAACGGGGAAGCGGAAGAGGAAAAGCTGCGGCTGTACAAGTTCAAGAACTTTTTGTACAAGACGGTGAAGATCGGATAGTGCCTTGTAACGTCACTTATTTTGGAAGATTCCCCCTCCTTGATAAGGAGGACCCTCTGGGGCCTAAAGGGGGAAGGGGGTGGTTGAGCATATTCGTGTACTCAGGTTTCTCAATTCGGATGTGCATGAATATCTTGATGCAGTGAGCGCGAGAATTTTGGAGGAGTTACAGGCGACCACCCCTAGCCCCTCCTGAATCAGGAGGGGGATAATATCCGCCACCCTCCCCTTTAGGACCCACAGGACCCAGAGGGCCTAAAGGCTAAAGGGGAGGGGATTTCAGGTACTTCGAAGGGTCAGAGGGATTCGATGAGGCGTTTCTGCTTATAGTTCAGACGGTTGAGCGCGTGGACATACGCCTTGGCCGAGGCCTCGATGATATCGGTGGAGGAGCCCTTGCCAACCACGGTGTGGTTGCCCTCGGCCACCCGGACGGTGACCTCTCCCTGGGCATCGGTGCCGCCGGTGATGGAGCCTACGTTGTACTGCAGCAGCTTGGCCTTGGTCTTGGTCAGCTTCTTGATGGCCTTGAGGGTGGCGTCAACCGGGCCGTCGCCCAGTTCGGCGGTGCGGACCGGCTGTCCGTCGATTTCGAGCTGCACCGTCGCGGTGGCCACGGCAAAGGAGCCGCAGGTGACGGTGATGTGACCCAGCCGGTACTTTACATCCTCGCGGGATTCGTCAACCACGATGGCGTCCAGGTCCTCGTCGAAGACCTCCTTTTTCAGGTCGGCCAGGGTCTTGAAGCGCTCAAAGGCCCGGTTGAGCCGGTCGTCGTCCAGGTCGTGGCCCAACTCCTCCAGGCGCTTCTTGAAGGCGTGGCGGCCTGAGTGCTTGCCCAGCACCAGGGCGCTGGCGGAAAGCCCCACCGATTCCGGCGTCATGATCTCGTAGGTGGATGAGTCCATCATCATGCCGTGCTGGTGGATGCCCGCCTCGTGGGCAAAGGCGTTGGCACCCACGACGGCCTTGTTGGGCTGGACCGCGATGCCGGTGATATTGGTCAGGAGCCGGCTGGCCGGGGTGATCTGGTTGGTGGCCACGTTGGTGGTAAAGGGGAGGATGTCGTGGCGCGTGCGCAGCGCCATGACGAACTCCTCCAGGGAACAGTTGCCGGCCCGCTCGCCGATGCCGTTGATGGTGCATTCCACCTGGCGGGCGCCGGCCTGCACGGCGGCGATGGAGTTGGCTACCGACAGCCCCAGGTCGTTGTGGCAGTGTACCGAGATGACGGCTTTTTCGATGTTCTTCACGTTCTCCATCAGGTAGGTGATGATGTTGAAGTATTCGAAGGGGATGGTGTAGCCGACCGTATCCGGGATGTTGACCGTGGTGGCGCCGGCATCGATGACCGCCTCGACCACCTCGGCCAGAAACGGCAGCCGCGTCCGCGCGGCGTCCTCGCATGAGAACTCCACGTTGGGGGTGTAGGAGGCGGCCCGCTTGACTGCCTTGACGGCCGCCGCCAGCACCTTGGCCGGCTCCATCTTCAGCTTGTAATGCATGTGGATGTCGGAGGTGGCGATAAAGGTGTGGATGCGCCCCTTTTCGCCGGCATACTTCAGGGCCTCCCAGGCCCGGTCGATATCCTTGTCGCCGGCGCGGCACAGACCGGCGATCTGGGGTCCCTTGATCTGTTGGGCCACCAGCTTGACCGCCTCGAAATCGCCATCGGAAGCGATGGGAAAGCCGGCCTCGATCACGTCCACGTTCATCTTCTGGAGTTGCTTTGCCACCCGCAGTTTTTCTTCGATATTCATGCTGTTGCCGGGCGACTGTTCGCCGTCCCGCAGCGTGGTGTCAAAAATCCTGATGAGTTGCCGGTCATCCTGCTTCTGTTTTTTCGTCGGTGCCTTTGCCATGTCTCGCTACGCTCCTTTCCTGGTTGTACACAACGCCGTTCGCTCGTCGAAAGTTCCACGACTAGTATATCCCTTTTCTGTCGTTTCGCCTTGCCGTGCCCTGGATTCCGGCGTCGTGGTGTGCTGATGGAAAATAGAAAAAGCCTCCGCCCCAAACAGGGGCGAAGGCTTTAAAGCGCATTCGCGGTACCACCCTTTTCACCCGACATAACAGCCTGTCAGGCCTCAATTCACCCTTGACGCGGGAGGACGGCTTCGGCTAGCCGAGGTTCACCGAAGCGGCTCGGAGGCGAGTTCGTCATCCATGCTTACCGGTTCGCACCACCACCGGCTCTCTGGGAAGCCTGAAACGACTACTACTCCTCTTCGTTGCCTTTCAAATATGCTTCATCATAGAAGCAACAATTCGGCAATGTCAAGTTGTTTTATTATTTGCGTTGTGGGTTTGATAGTGCCAAACAAGACGGCCCTGCCGGGTTCATCCTTCTCGGCAGGGCGTTGATACGGATGGCACTCCTCTGGTACCTTGTAACACTCATTCTTTCTTACACACACAATTTTCGTTGATAACAGTATCACTAAATGATACTATTCATTTGTGAAAAACAAACATCGCAAAATCCTTGAGGCGATATTTGCCACCCCGGCCCAGGCCGGGATAAACTGGAGCGACATTGAAGCACTCCTGGTGCACCTGGGTGCTGAACGTTTTGAAGGTTCCGGCTCGCGTGTTCGCTTTCTGTTGAATGGGGTCAGAGCCACCTTTCATAGGCCACACCCACAGAAGGAAACTGACAAGGGTGCAGTGCAGTCTGTGAAGCGATTTTTGGAAACCGGGGGTATCAAGCCATGATGGAATACAAAGGATACGTAGGCAAAGTCGAATTCGATGACGAAGCCGGCATTTTTCACGGTGAGGTGATCAACACTCGTGATGTCATAACCTTCCAGGGCACCACCGTCGATGAAATTCGTGGAGCCTTTCAGGAATCGGTTGAAGACTACCTCGACTTTTGTAAACAGCTCGGTCAAGCCCCGGAGAAACCGTTTACCGGCAAGCTCATGCTGCGCCTGACACCCGACCTGCACCGCAAGGCGTTCATAGCAGCTACACAGGCAGGTAAAAGCCTCAATGCCTGGATTGCTGATCGTATAGGGGAAAGCACCACTCCGTTACATACTTAAGCCCGGCAGCGGGGCTTAACCGGATTGAGCTTGAGTGCAGGGATAACCCAACACAGGAGGACTCCATGAGAATCACAAAATCCACTATCATTGTATTGTTGCTCGCCGCCGTCTGGTTCTGTACGGCGAATGCTCCGGCCATGGCAGCCCTGAAGGTGGGCGATGCCGCGCCCGATTTCCAGGCCCCGGCCTCTCTTGCCGGCAAGGCTTTTACCTTTGTCCTCAAGGAGGCATTAAAGAAAGGGCCGGTGGTGGTGTACTTCTACCCGTCGGCCTACACCAGCGGATGCAATATCCAGGCGCACACCTTTGCCGTTAACTACGAAAAGTTCGATGCGGCGGGGGCGCAGATTATCGGCGTATCACTGGACAGCATCGCCCGGCTTATGGATTTTTCCTCCGACCCCGATTATTGCGCGGGTAAAATTGCAGTCGCCTCCGATCCCGATGGAAAGATCGCCAGATCATACGAATTGAACGTGAAAGAGGTGGCTCCGGGGAAAAAGGACAGTCGCGGCGAAACCATTAACCACGGCTTTGCCGAGCGTACCACCTTTGTCGTCACGCCCGACGGTAAGATTGCCGCAGTCCTGAGTGGTCTTGCGCCGAAAGTGAATGTGAAGAAAGCCCTTGAGGCTGTGCAGCAGCTTGCCGCCAAGCGGCAATAATGGGACGGACGGCGTAGATACTGCGTCCAGAAACTGGACACTTTTCAGCCATCCTCCGAACCCCCCGTTATCACACGAAAAAAGGCCCCCGGGTCATCTCCGGGAACCTCATTTTGTATCATTTTGACCCACTGCCGCTACGTCTCCTCAATCCCACCCTGCGGGCGCATTCAATGTGGGGAGCTAGAAACCCAACTTTTGCAGGTTGTGGGGACAGAATTTACGCTGCCATTCTCTGATCAGATTTTGGAACAAACCGAGGGATAGCGTCAAGTAACTCCAAAATATATGGGCGACTCGTTCCATGTCATAGGACGCCTGTAAAGATGTCCAAAAATCCGGCGTCGTGCCGAAGAACCGCGCCAGCCGTAAGGCGGTATCTGCCGTTATGCCCCTCTTGTGGTGCACGATCTCGTTGATCCTGCGGGGAGGCACCCCGATAGTCACTGCCAGCCGGTGCTGGGTCACTCCCAATGGTTCCATGAAGTCATGCTGTAACACTTCTCCCGGATGAACAGGGGCAAGTTTCGTCCCGTCCGATACATCCGAATAATCCATCTTTTCCAATTCATCACGTTTGATTGTCATCCTGGCTGCTCCTAGTGGTAATCCACGATATCAACGTCTTCGGCGTTCCCATCTTCCCAGCGAAAGCAGATACGCCATTGGTCGTTGATCCTGAGGCGCGGGCGATTCACTCGCCCAGATAAGCCTTCCTGACCTCGGGGTTGCGGGCCAGTTCCCCGGCGTCGCCGGACAGGACCACTTCCCCGGTTTCCAGCACATAGGCGCGGTTGGCGATGGAAAGGGCCATGGAAGCGTTCTGCTCCACCAGCATGATGGTGGTGCCGGATTTGTTGATCTCCACCACGATCTCGAAGATCTTCTCCACCAGCATGGGGGCCAGCCCCATGGAGGGTTCGTCCAATAGCAGCAGGCGCGGGTTGGACATGAGCGCTCGGGCTATGGCCAGCATCTGCTGCTCGCCGCCGGAGAGGGTCCGGGCCGGTTGCTTGCGGCGTTCGGCCAGGCGCGGAAACAGGCCGAACGCCCGCTCGATGCCCTGGGCGACCTCATGTTTCCCGGAGAGGGTGAAACCGCCCATCTCCAGGTTCTCCAACACGCTCATGCGGGCGAAGACGCGCCGTCCTTCCGGGACCTGGCAGATCCCCTTGCGGACGATCAGGTGAGGGGACATGCGGGTTATCTCCGTCCCTTCGAAGGCGATGATGCCGCCGATGGAGGGAACGATGCCGGAGATGGTGTTGAGTATGGTGGTCTTGCCGGCGCCGTTGGCGCCGATCAGGGCCACGATCTCCCCCTGCTCGACCCGGCAGGAGACGTTGTGCAGGGCGCGGATGGCGCCGTAATTGACGGAAAGGTTCTCGACCGACAGCATCAGTGCGTGGCTCCTTTCCCCAGATACGCCTCGATCACGGCCGGGTTGGCCCGTACCTCCTCGGGACGGCCTTCGGCGATCTTGACACCGTAATCCAGGACCGCGATGCGGTCCGACAGCCCCATGACGAATTTCATGTCATGCTCCACCAGGAAGACGGTCACGCCGGCGGCGCGGATCATGCGCACCATATCCAGGAGGGTGCGTTTCTCCTGGGGATTCATGCCGGCTGCCGGTTCATCCAGCAGGATCAGGGCCGGTTCGATGGCCAGGGCGCGGGCGATCTCCAGGCGGCGCTGTTCGCCGTAGGGGAGGTTGCAGGCCTGCTCTAAGGCCTTGTGGGCCAGACCGACCTGGGTAAGGCAGTGGATCGCCAACTCCAGGAGCCTCCCCTCTTCCTTGCGCACCGAGGGGAGCAGCTTGAGCAGCGCGCCGGTCAGATTATACCTGCCCCTGGTGTGGGC
>JBEKFJ010000099.1:0-15378 GCA_050013355.1 Oryzomonas sp. | reverse complement strand
GCAGACAACCTCGATCCGATCCCGGAACCCGTTCAGGGCGACATTGCGGGCAGCCAGCCCGGCCATCTCCTCCTGAAGCTCAACGCCGACAAGAGAGGCATCGGGAATCTTCCGGGCGAGAATCAGCGGGATGATGCCGCAGCCGGTGCCAAGGTCAATTATCCGCCCTTCGGAACCTGCTCCGGCGAAATCGCACAACAGCAGCGGATCGAGGGAAAAGCGGTACCCCTCTTTGGGCTGGACTATCCGCAGGTCGTGGGTGCGGAGTTCGTCGATGGTCTCGGATTCTTTTGGCTTCATGGGGGATCGTAGCAACACATGGTTTAGAGACGCTGACGTGCCTCCTTGCATACATAACGGCGATGAAATCTATTTGGCGCCGTTGAATACAATAAGAATTTCAGAATTAGATTTGTACCAGGGATAGACAGAATAAAAGCCCGGGGTTACACCGAAATAACGTAGGGCATTATCGACAAATGCATCAGTACCTTCAACAAAACCGTTTCTCGTATAAAACAGCAACCCGCCGATGCGATACCCCCTTAATTTTTCCTTCAGAGCGCGGAGGGCGGGGTCGTTCAAGCCAAGGTTGTTTATCATGGCGGCGCGGCGTTTGATGTAGTAGGGGATTTCAGACGACCAGGTACTGCCGAAGACGATGAAGACGTCGTCATCACCACTGTAGGTGTCGATAGCGGAAGTGATGGGCTTAAAATCGAAATATTGATTCTGGAATGGCCAATATACGTTGAAAAAATGCTGCGTACTGAAAAACAGGCACAGGCAGAAGAGCGTTATGCCGCCAACACGTTTAAGATTATTCCGGGACTCCAGCAGATCACTGACGATTATGCCGACTGCAACAAGGAAAAAGATGCCATTGGCATATGAGTAGTAGGTATGGACATACTGCAGATTGGTGAAGGTCAGCAATGTCAGTACAAACAATCCCAGTGAAATGATTGCGACTATGGCCCGTTCTTTCCGGCAGAAGACCACCGCTGCAACAGTTGCGGTGGCCAGAAAACAGTTACCGACAAGATCTGTCAATATTCTGAAATAAAACGTTTGCCAGGTCTTAATGCTGAATTTCTGTTCAAACGTGCCAAAATTCCAAACCCTTAGACCACTTGACGTGAACCCACTGGCCAAGGGGTTGAGCGATTTGAGCGAGTCGGCATAGGCGGTCCAGCCAGAGACCGCAAGGAACGGAATGATGACTGCAGCGAATACCAGCAGACAGAACAAGAGTATCGTTCTCTTGTGAACCCCCTCCTCCCGGTACGTTTTAAAGGCAAAAACGGCGACCACAATGCATGCTCCCACCAGAAAGGAAAAGAATGTCGTAACCTTGACCATGCTCGCCATTGCTCCCAAAACGGCCACTCCTGTCAAGGTGAGCCGGTTGAGGCGACCGGCGGCGAGCTGTTTGCAGCAGACAAAGACCAGCCAGAGGTAATATACCGACAAGGCAATAGCCGTTGATTCGATCATGAATGAACGCGACCAGAAGAGGTACTGGGGACTTATGCAGAAAATGGCCAGGATGAGATAGCGCTGGCGACTGGAGAGTTTAAGGAAGCCAAGCAGTTTGTACAAGGGATACAGGGATGAGAAAAAGAAAAATTCACTGACGAATCTGCCGGCCTGGTCAATGGCAAACAGGCCCGTTTTCGCAACCAGGGCTACAATCCACTGGTAGAGGGGGAATTCAAAAGGAATCGACCAAGGAGGCCCGAGTACCGGGGTTTCATAGGCCAACCAGGGGCCTCCCTTTAAAAGATAGCTCACTGAGATAGCAGTTTGTGTCTGTCTGAAGGCATACAGATCCGCCAGCTTGCCGTTCCAGCCGACGCAGGTAACCCAAACCACATAGAGGATGCTTGCAATAAAAACAGCTTTCGCGGTTGCGTCGGAAAAAATCCTGTCCCAGAGATCAGGTCCTTTTGCTTTCATAACACATCCTTCTTTACCGGAAAGATACCGATTCCAAATCAAGGCGCTATTCTCGCGTTGGCTCGTCTTCGGCTCCTCAACGTACGACACTGTACGCCTTCGTCGTCTCAATCCTCGGGCCTTGATTTCATCCTTGATTTGAAATCGGTATAACATCGTCAGTTCTTACGGTAATCCCCGCGGGAGAGATACTTTTCCAGCCAGATGTACAGGCAGATGAACAGGTAGCGGCTGCCCATCTCCTTGATCTTGAGCTTTGCCACGCCGGTACGCCGGTTGCGCCAGGTTATGGGGATCACGGTCCAACTGTAACCGCGGACAATAGCCTTCAGCGGGATTTCAATCGTAAGATTGAAATGGTGGGCTATGAGCGGCCGACAGCCGACGATCACCTCCCTGCGATAGGCCTTGAATGCATTGGTAGTGTCGTTGAGCTTGACCCCGAAGAACATCTGGAGGAACTTATTGGCAAGCCGGTTGATGAACAGCTTGACCCTGGGATAATCGATGGTCCCGCCACCCTTGATGAAGCGGCTGCCGAAGACACAGTCGTACCCCTTGTTGAGTTCTTCCCAGTAACGAACCACATCCCGACAGTCGTCGGACTCGTCGGCCATCATAATGACAACCGCATCGCCGGACATGTTGTCCAGCCCGCAGATGATCGCCCGCCCGAATCCGTGCTGTCCGTTGTTCTGCACCGGCTTGAGTTCCGGTACGCTTTGTCGCAGCCCCTGGAGCAACGGCCAGGTGCTGTCGCTGCTGCCGTCATCCACCACCACAATCTCATGGGGAATATTATTCAGACGCAACTCCAGGTGCAGGTGTTCCACCGTGGAGCAGATACACCCTTCCTCATCCCGTGCGGGGAGGACAATCGACAGTAAATGAAGCGGCCTTCTTTCCAATTCGGTTATGTTCATGACAACCCCGACAGTTCCAGCCAAGCAGGATGCTGCTCGGCATGATGCGCAATCTCATCAAGTATTTCTTCCAGGGTGGTCTGCGGCGCCCAGCCCCAGGTTTCCCGCGCCACGGCGGCATCCATGACCATCCAGGGGATATCGAAGCGGCGTGTTTCCGGATTGCCGGACACGGGATGGTCGCCAAAGCGGTCGCGGCACCAGGCGCTCAATTCGGCCAGGGACATGGCGTGGTCGGCGCCGCCGCCGAAGTTCATCACCCTTTGCGGACCCGCGGGGGCGTGCATCTGCCTGCGAAGAAGCGGCGCCAAATCCCGCGGATGCAGGCAGTCCCTGACTTGAAAGCCATTGCCGCCGAAACCGATATAGGTGAGCGGACGGCGCCGCAGCCAGGCATTGATCCAGAAAGCGAATATCCCCTGGTCGGGGCGTCCGAACTGCCCGGCGCCGGCCAGGACGCCGCAGCGGTTGATCCAGACCGGAAAGCTGAAGGTTTCGCCATATTCCAGGGCCAGGACCTCGGAAGCCAGCTTGGAGCTGCCGTACAGGGAGATCGGCGGCGCTGTGCTGAACGATTCCGCGACACCGGCGCTGGTCAGGCCCGGCGGAAGTTCCTGCCCATCTTTAAGCCGGAACGCTTCCCCAACAGCCTCGACCTCCACATCCGCCAGCGGTGCGATGGAATAGATGCGGCTGGTGCTTATCAGGATGAAACCGGCTTGGTGGCGTTTGCAGTACTCCAGGATATTGATGGTCCCCACCAGGTTGTGTTCGATCAGTTGACGGCTGCTGGTCTGCCCGTCGATGCCGGCCAGTACGCTCGGATTGGCGGCCGAATCGATGACCCAGTCCACTGCGGGCAATGCCTCGAAATCGGAAGCACAACGGATGTCGCCGTGGAACAGTTTCACTCCAAGCCGCTGGAGCCGCTGGCGGTTTTCCTCGCTTCCCGGCCGAATAAAGTTGTCCAGGCCATATAACACGGCTCCCGGCACAACCTCCAGCAAGGCGGCAGCCAAGGTGCTCCCCACGAAGCCGCAGATACCGGTAATCAGAATTTTCATGGCAAACCCTTTTCGATTAAAATCGGGTCATTCGTGTTTCAGCGCCTAATGTTCCGAAGTGTCTGCCCTGACAGACACCGCCTCACTTGAGGCGCTCCTGCCAGGCCTCCACGATCTCTTTGACGGTCTGCGTCAAAGACTTCGTGATGTCCCATTCCGGATAGTGGGCCTTCATCTTGGCAAGATCGCTGTAATAACAGATATGATCGCCGATGCGGTTCTCATCGACGTAGCTGTGGACCTGTTTCTTGCCGCTGAACTGCTCAACCAGGTCAAAGGCTTCAAGAATGGAGCAGGAATTTCCCTTACCGCCCCCCAGATTGTAGACCTCGCCGCAGCGTGGGTTTTTGTAGAAGGCATGGATAAAACGGGCCACGTCCTCGGAGTGGATGTTGTCGCGCACCTGCTTGCCCTTGTAGCCGAACACCCGGTACTCGCGCCCTTCCAGGTTGCATTTCACCAGGTAGCTGAGGAAACCGTGCAACTCGACCCCGGAATGGTTGGGACCGGTCAGGCATCCTCCCCGCAGGCAGCAGGTGGGCATGTCGAAATAACGGCCGTATTCCTGCACCATGATATCGCTCGCCACCTTGGAGGCGCCGAACAGGGAGTGCTTGGACTGGTCGATGGAGAAGGTCTCGGGGATGCCGTTCAGATAGGCCGGATCGGCGTATTCCCAACGGGTGTCCAATTCCTTGCGGGGAATGGTATTGGGCAAGTCGCCGTAGACCTTGTTGGTGGACATGTGCGTGAAGGGAGCCTCAGGGCATGCCTGGCGGGCCGCTTCCAGCAGGTTCAGCGTTCCGACCGCGTTGGTGTCGAAGTCGTCGAAGGGGATGGCCGCGGCCCGGTCATGGGACGGTTGGGCGGCAGTGTGCACGATGCCGTCGGGCTTCAATTCCTTGACAAGGGCAAGAACGCCCTGGCGGTCACGGATGTCCAGTTCGTGATGTCGGAAATTGGGCAGCGTCTCCACCAAACGCTGTTGGCTCCAGCGTGTATCCCCTTGGGGACCGAAAAAGACTGCCCGCTGATTGTTGTCCACGCCGTGGACCAAAAAACCCTCGCCATGGAAGAACCGAACGACTTCTGACCCGATAAGGCCCGATGAACCGGTGACAACGATATTTTTCACACCTTTCCTCCATATACTCGGTATTACGGGGGCAATTAAACATATCAATGGTAGGGGCGGCGCTTGCTCCGCCCAATCGGGGCGCGGCAAGCAGCGCCCCTACTTATCGGTTCGCAATTCTCTTCAGCCAACATTCCCGCACCATCAGAAAGGCAAAAAAAGCCAACGACGCCAAGGTCAGCCATTTACCGATCTTGAACGGCAGCGGATCAAAGACAAACTCAACCCGATGGACGCCGGGCTCCAGATACACCCCGCGCAGGACATGATCGACAGGCACGATCTCGGCCTTCCTTCCATCCACGAAGGCGAACCACCAGCGATAGTACTTTTCGCCGATGACCAGCAGGCTGTTCTTGAGCGCCTGGGCCTCCACCACGATCCGGTTCGGCTCATAGTCTCGCACCTCGGCCTTTCCTACGGGAGAGGGCGCCTGGGACGGATACGGTTCAAGCTGCAGGGGAGGAGCCGATTCAACCAGGGCAACCTGGTCCGGCTTGAAGTCCCGGGAGCCGGCCATGATTCCGACACGCTGTTGGGGGTCGGCAATCACCACAACCGACGGCACCAGCCAGGCTTTGGGCATGACGGTCCTGTTTTCCAATACCACTGAACCGTTGGACGAGTTGAATACCGGCTGGTATTTCGTCGAAAGGAGCGCCTTCTGGGCTTCAAAATCCCTTGAGGCCATCACCAGATATTTCAGGTTCATGATGTCCGGCATGGGGCTCATAAGCGACATCGCATCCAGAAATTGCTTGTATCGCCGTTCGCTGATGGTCACATAGGCCGACACGTTGGCAAAACCGTTGTCGGCATAGTAATGGGCATTCTCGTCATTTATGGGCTGCATGCGGTAATGGTCGATACGCGGCTTGAGATACGCGACGACATCGTTCGTTGCCGCTTCGTGTTTGGTCGCAGGCGGCGAGGCCACCAACAGGTAACGGTTATTGACCCGCCACAGGTCGCACAGCGCCAACAGTATCAGGAGCGGCAGCACCAGCCGCACCGGCAGCCACCGTTTGAACCAGGCGATGATAGCGGCCAGGTAGACGCAGGCCATTCCGAACGAGACAATGCCGTCCCTGAACATGTGGCCGAAGCGCTCCCCAACCAGTTGCGGACCGTTCTGGTAACGCGTGGGTGCGGTAATGTACTCCTGCAGGGCCGCCACGATCGGCTGTCCCGCCACCGAAACCACGACACAGATCAAGCCGATCAATGCGGTCACCCCGCCACACCACCAGACCCACCGGCCAAGCCGTTTCCTCTCGACCGTTTCGTCGGCCAGCACGTCCATCCCGCGTCCCGCCAACACGGCAACGCCAAAGGCAAACAAAAAGAGGATCATCTTCGGCACGCGAAACTTGGAGAAGGCAGGGAGGTGCTCGAACATGAAACGGTACACGAAGGTGTACTTGCCCAGGGCCATGATCAGGGTGGCAGCCATCAGAAAGGCCAGGAAGCGGGTATAGCGATCCCGCCTGAATAAAAACGGCAACGGTATGAGAAACCAGGGCAGGAGCCCCAGGTAATCGCTGGTCTGGGTAAAGCGCATCCTACCCCAGTAATATACCTGTCCGGGGGCCGGGACATCGCCCCCCTCCTGGCGGGAATAGCCGAACAGCCCCGGTACGAAGAAGGTCAGGATCTCCTCGGGAGGCATGGACCAACTCATCCCCTCGTCGTAACCGATCCCCTTTTCCGCGGCATTCGTGGCGCTCGTACCGGCGCCGCCGCTGACGGCATCACCCCGTTCGGACTGCTGCGACCAACTGACCAACGGGGCAAACGACATGGCTATGGTGCTGAAAAAGAGCGTCACCAGCGCCAACGCCAGCAGGAAATCCTTCGTGAACGGCTTGGCGTGTTCCCCTTTCAGTTCCCGGAATCTTCCCGCCTCATACCAGAACCAGTAGGCGCCGACGGCCAGGCACGAATAGAACGATATCTGCCAATGCATGTGAAAGAACTGGAGAGCCAGCATCAACGCGGTCATGGCATAGTGGAAAAATCGTCTGCTCCGCAGCGCCTTTTCCAGGAACAGGAGTATCCAGGGGAACCAGCAGATTGCCTCGCACTTTTGGATGTGGCCGGCATTGATGAGCGAAGCATTTTCGGTGCAGATCACATAGAGGAGCCCTGCCGTCAAAGCCCCCAGACGGCCGACACCGATCAGGCGGCAATAACGAAATGTGCCGGCGGCACCCCAGCACATGGCCAGGACGACCAGCCAGGCAATGCTTGAGGGGAAAGGGAAAAAATGCTGGATCAGATATCGATGGAACAGGAGAGAGATGGCGTTCCACCCCCCCTCCAGGGTTCGTCCGCCGTCGCTCAACGGATCCCATCCGGCCTGGAATATGCTGGGGATGGCGTGAATGAACTGCAGCAGCGACTGCTCCTTGATCCCCTTTGCCCCCCAGAAAAACTGGGTGGCCACATCGGAGGCCCGGATGATCTGGTCGGTAAAGAGAATCCTGTGAAAAAAACCGATGATGATGACCGTCATCAGCACGATGTAGAAGTAATCCCGCTCCAGAATACCGGTTTTCTTGTCTGCCATGATCTCTCCTTAAAAACTGTTACAAGCGATGAGAGATGAGAGATGATTACAGGCGATGAGGGATGAGGGATGAGTAACTGAACGATTACAGGCGATGAGGGATGAGGGATGAGAGATGAGTAACTGCTTTCATCTTTCATCTTTCATCTTTCATCTTTCATCTTTCATCTTTCATCTTTCATCTCTCATCCCTCATCTTTCATCTTTCATCTTTCATCTCTCATCCCTCATCCCTCATCCCTCATCCCTCATCTTTCTCATCCCTCATCCCTCATCTTTCTCATCCCTCATCACTCATCACTATTCACCGATAACTGGCTACGGTGCGGCCGACGCCCTCGCAGATGTCCGTGCCCGGGCTCCAGCCCAGGTCATGCCGGGCCAGGCTGATATCGGACAGGTAGTCTCCGGTTTCGATGGCCCGGTACTCCTCAGGCCAGGGAACACGGATGATTGATCCCTGCCCGGCCTCCTCCACCGCCAGTTCCGCCAACTCCAGCAGGCTCGTCCCCTGGCCGTCGCCGATGTTGTAGATCCTGCCGCGGGATTCCGGTGTAAACGCAGCCCGCAGGAGCGCCTCGACCAGGTCGTCGATATACAGGTAATCGCGCCGCTGGCTGCCGTCGCCGAACAGGGTGATTGGCCTTCCGGACACCGCCGCCTGGATGAAGCTGTTGGCGATGCCGTAGGCCCTCCCCTCTCCGGCCTGGAAGGGACCATAGGGGTTGGAGATGCGCAAGACCGTGGCCTTGAGCCCGTACAGCTTGCCGTAGATGAAGTGATAATTTTCCACTGCCAGCTTATGGGCGGCATAGATCGATTCCGGCGCCAGCGGATGTTTCTCGTCAACCGGCAGATAGAGCGGTTTGCCGTACACCAGGCGGCTGCTGGGAAAAACAACGGTGACTCCGGGATTGTAGGTGCGGCAGGCCTCCAGCACGGTCAGGTGGCCGCGGCAATTGATGTCCAGGTCGTTCAGCGGGGTCTTGTTGCTCTCCGCCGCGCCGGACTTGCCGGCCAGGTTGAAGATAACCTCCTGGTCCCGGACCACCCGCTCGACCTTCTCTGCGTCGCGGATATCGGCAATTGCCAAGCGCAGGCGTGAGCGGACCGCCTCGAAAGCAGGGGTGATCCGAGGCGGAACGAAGTTGTCCAGCGCCGTCACCTCCGCGCCCAGGTCCAGAAGCCTGGCGCAGGTATTGAGCCCGATGAATCCGAGACCGCCGGTCACCAACACCCGCTTGCCGCTGTAAAAATTCCCGTACATTTTCACCCCTTCATCACTCATCTCTCAACCTTCATCTCTCGTCTCTCGTCTCTCATCTCTCAACTCTCATCCCTCAACTCTCGTCTCTCATCTCTCATCCCTCATCTCTCATCTCTCATCTCTCATCTCAGCCGCTTCAGCCACTGCCGTATAAATCTCCTCCAGCCGGCCGATCATCCGCTCCGTGGTGAATTGCCCGAGAAACTCCCTGCCCTGCCGCACGAGGCGTTCCGCCAGTTCCCGATCGGTAAGGCAGCTGGCGATCCGTTCGGCCAGCAGGCGGTAGTCGTCGAGCGGCACGATAAAACCGGTCTTTCCATCCAGCACGATCTCGGGGTTGCCACCTGCATCGGAGAGTATGGGCGGCACCCCGGCCATGGTGGCCTCGGACGACACCAGCGGGATGGCTTCGATCTCCGACGGCATGACAAAGGCCTTGGCCTTGCCATAGGTCTTGTACAGCTCAGGGCGGGGCATGCCGTAGACAAACTCCACCGGTAGCCCGCGGGCCAGGAAACGGGCAAACGCCTTGACGTAGCCGTAATCATTGCCGATGACCATCAGGCGCGCATCAGGCACCTTCTTGAGCACCAGCGGCAAAGCCCGCAGCAGGCGGTGAATCCCCTTGCGGAAATAATCCCCTCCCACGAACAGGATCAGGTTCTCCTTCTCCTCCCACGGCCGGGACTCTATCTCGCTGTAATCGAGGCCGTAGTAGAAGTTCAGGTATTTGCGGGGATGATCGTAGAGATCATAGACATACCGACCGTGCAGGATGATAGCGTCGATGAGCGGAAAGAGCCGCCGATACCTGATCTTCCGGAATTGCTGCAACAAGAACCGCACCGGAAAATCGAGACAGAAGAAGTGGTAGTAGCGTATCCAGTAATAATCATGGCTGTCCACCACCAGGGGGCATCGGAGCTTCCGCGCCAGTTCCGGCTCAAGATGCTTCAGGTTGAGGCAGTGGGCGATGTCCCATTCCTCGTCCAGGTCCGCATCGGACTCATAGACCTTGACGGTATGCCGTCTGGCAAGCTCCCGCAGGACATTGGCCTGGTAGGTGCCGCCCCCGGTCAGGGATTCTCCCTTGCGCGCCAGGATCAGGATTCTCACGATAGTTCCTTATGCGTGAATGGTGAATCGTGAATGGTGAAAGACTAAAAGTCTTACGATTCACCATTCACCATTCACGATTCACAGTTTTTGTTCACCATTCACCATTCACGATTCACCGTCCGACCGTCCCATCTTCCGCAGAAAGGTCTGGAAGAGCCGTTCATGGGGTGAAAAAAGTGACGCCACCTGCTGGTCCGACAGCTTGCGCCGGCTCTGCACCTCGCGCCGCTTGCGCAGAAGCCGGCCGAGGGTGCCCATGCGCAGAGTATAGAGACGAGATGCCGCAGGAGCAAGGCGGCAGGCCAGTTCTTGACGATTACGAACCATTTGTTGCGGTGCGTGTGGTACACCTTGAAACGGCTCATCTCGCCGCCCGTGGCGGAATGGACATGGTACACCAGCGCTTGCGGCGCGGCAAGCGCATTCCAGCCGGCCAACCGGGCACGCCAGGCCAGGTCGAAATCCTCGTAATAGGCAAAGAAATCCGGTTCGAAGAAGCCGACCTCGTCCAGCATCTCCCGGCGGTAGAGCGCCGCCCCGCCGCAGGGGCCGAACAGCGAAGCATTGTCGTAGCGGCCGTCGTCGATCTCGCCATAGCCTATGTTGTATCCCAGGCCGTTGCAGCCGATCTTCAGGCCGGCCGCGTCGATCCGTTCCGGCCGGTAGAAGTTGCGCATCCTGGCCGCAACCATGCCGGTGCGGCTATCCCCTTCGGCGACCCGGACCAACTCCGCCAGAAAACCGGGATCGGTCTTCGTGTCGTTGTTGAGGGTGACGATACAGGCGCCCTGCGCCAGCGCCAGGCCGTGGTTGTTCCCTTCGGCAAAACCAACGTTCTCCGGCAGTTCCAGCAGGCGCACCCAGGGGAATTCGCTTCGCACATAGGCAGCAGAACCGTCCCCGGAGCCGTTGTCCACCAGGATCGTCTCAAAGTCGCGGAAGGTCTGCCCTGCCAGCGAGTCCAGGCATTCCTTGAGATACGCGCGGCCGTTCCAGGTGAGGATGATGACGGAAACAAGTGGCATGCTGACGTTCACCGCTTTCCAATTTCCATTATCCCGAAAAAAGCATTTGCCACAGGGACACAGAGACACTGAGATAAACATTTAAAAGGGTTAGACAACATTTCGGTCTCATTTCTCTTCACCATTCCGGACTTGATAATATTGATAAAAGTCTGTGATTTCCTCTGTGTCTCTGCGCCTCTGTGGCAGAAGTGCCGATTTTAGGATTATTATAGGCATTATTTCGCCCCCTTCTTGCGGGAAACAAAAACGACACTGTCGAAGATTCCTGAACGCCGGTCTGCATACGTGGAAAAGTCGACGTCCGTTTCAAAGCCGATCTCTTCCAGTTCATCAAAAAGATCTCTGCCGAAGGTGCGAAAGGCCAGGATCTTGCCGCGGATCGTGTCCCCGTGGTACTCGGGGGGCAAGAGGTGCACATCCTCCACTCCGGAGGTATCCACCCGCACCACTGTTTTCATGTGGAAGTAGAAGGGGATCGTGAAAACATGGCGCCCCCCGGGAACAAGCACCCGCTGTATTTCGCCCAGTGCCGCACGATAGTCACGCACATGCTCAAGCACATCCTCCGTGATCACGCAATCGAAACTTTTGTCCGGAAACGTCAATTGCTCCAGATTCTGGCAGGTAACCCCCGGGGCAATTTCTTTACCCGGTGCAACGCCGGGAAGAAAGGCGGATGAGACGCAACCGGCGCAGCCGGCAAGAACCCGTGCCAGCGCCCCTGTATGATCCGCATTATAGACGCGAAAACCCGATTTCTGCGTGAGAGACGCGGCGGAATGCATGCCGGGGAAAGCCTCCAGCACCACCTTCGCCACGTGCCGGTTTCGCGAACTGCTCCGGCAGTAAAGGCAGCCGAAGCCGTTTCTCGCCGAGGGATCGGTTCGAAAAAAGATCGTGTTCCGGCCACAGATTGTGCAGACACCCAAGCGGTGCGCAAGTGGGTGCCGGGCAATCGATTGCAGGGTACTGAATTTCACCGGTGATTCTCCTCATGATGGGCTGCAATGATCGCCCGGTAGATTTCATCCAGATCGTCGCAGAGCCGTTGCCATGAAAAACGCCGTTCGATGACCTGCCGCGCCTGTTCCCCCAGCGCAGCACGCCGTTCCTTGTCGGACAAGAGCGCAACCACCGCCTCGGCAAAGGCGGCCGGGTCATCCGCGACCAGGAAGGCGCCCTCGTTGTCCTCCGCGATCCCTTCGGCGCCGACCGAGGTCGTGACCACCGGCTTGCCGCAGGCCATCGCCTCCAGCACCTTGATCTTGATCCCGCCCCCGTAGCGGATCGGCGCCACCACTACGTCAACCGAGCCGTAGAACGCGGGCACGTCCTCCACGAACCCCAGGCAGGTGACCCCCTTGTCTTTCGCATCGAGGAGCGGGAGCGGCGGGTTCCTCCCCGCCACCATAAACTCGGCAACAGGCATCCGCCTCCGGATAAGAGGCAGGACGGATTCCGTAAAATAGAGGGCCGCATCGGCGTTGGGCTGATGGCCGAAACTGGCGAGAAAACCGATCCTGACGCCCGCGTCCCGTTCCGATGCGTGCCAAGGTTCGATATCCACGGCAATGGCGTCCGCATAGACATCGAGCTCGGGCATGACCATCGTGACGGCTGCCGCATCCTGGCGGGTGACAGTCAGAACCTTTCCGAACCGGGGGAAATAGCGGGACTCGTAGCGCACCCAGAACAGCCACTGCATCAGGTAGTACAGCTTTGCCCAGACGTGCCGGGCGCTCATGGCCCTGCGGAATACCCCCACCAGGGCCACATCCAGCGTATCCATCACTGCGGGCGCCCCAACGCAGGCCTCGATGTAATGGGCCATCTGGGGAAAACAGAGGTGCACGACATCAGGCTTGTGCCGCTCAATCGCCCGGCGGATCGCCGCGTCCATGGCCCGGCTCCGGCATTTGCGCACCACCACGGGGGTCAGGGTCGCACATGAGAGCACATTGTGTATGGCCCGTTGCGCGAGATTGAGCCCCTTGGCCAGGACTGAGACCCCTGTTCCGCCTGGGAACGGCACCGTGATCACCTCGGCGCAGTGCGGCGCCACCTGTGCCAGGCGGGGCATATCCTGCTGCCGGGCGAACGAGAGATAGACGAGCTCGTGACGCGCGGCAAGGTGCCTGATCAGATCGAACATCACCGTGCCGCCGCCGTCCGCGCCGGGACAGGCCGGATAGGGTGTGACAACGAGAATCTTCATGCGGTTGTCCAACCTGCCTCAACCCTCATCTCTCAACCCTCATCTGCCTTTCTCCCCTGTCCTGCCGCGGAAAAAATCCCATATCCCATGCCAGGCTGAAATTGCAGCCGGGAAACGCCGCTTCTTGATGTTCACCGCCACATGTTCGTACAGGTCGTACACAAGCGCCTGTGCAAACTTTCGCGGAAAATGCCGCTGCACGAAGTAGAGGCGATTCCGTGCCGTATAGTACACAACCGTGGGTGAAGCGGCCCCTCCGGTAGTGACCGATTCTTTGTGGCGAACCACGGAAGCCGGGGCATAGACGAGCCTCCAACCTGCCCGCCTCGCCCGCGCGCTCCATTCCACATCCTCGAAATACAGAAAAAAACCCTCGTCCAACAGGCCGACAGTTTCCATCATCCCGCAACGGGCAAGCAGACTGCACCCGGTTACGTAGCCGGTTTCCTCCGGCGCATCGTACTGTCCCTTGTCTTCTTCTCCAAGTCCACGATGGGCGGGCCGACAGGGGCGTGCAGAATCAAGAAAAGCCCCTGCATACCAAAGCAGCTTCGGGTTATCGTAATAGACGATCTTACTCCCCGCCATGCCGACACTCTTGTCGCTTTCCGCCGCCTGCACCAAGGCTGTAAGGGCTCCGGCATCCACAATGGTGTCGTTGTTGAGGAGCCATACATAGTCGGCACCGTGTTCGAGCGCCTGCCGGATACCGATATTGTTGCCGCCGGCAAAGCCCAGATTGTCCCCGGTCTGGATAAGTTCCGCATCAGGGCAGCGCTCGCGCAGGATAGCCTCGGAACCGTCGCTTGAACCGTTATCGACGATGACGATACGGAAGTTGGGATAGGTCAGGCTCCGGCACGACTCGATGCACTCGACGGTGTCGCGCCAGCCGTTCCAATTGAGAATAACTATGTAAACCAAAGACTCATTCATGTTCTGCTCAGCGTTTCGCAACTGGAATACCGGCGAGCGGCACCTGTGAAACATCAGCAGAAAGATTCATGACAATTCCCAACATAGCACCCCCACCGAACAGAGCCTCAACACTATTTTTCTAACCGGCGTTCGTTGGCAGCCATCATTCTGACAACGTCCTTCATCCTGAAGGCAGTTTTCCAGCCAAGCTTCCGTTTGGCCTTGCCAGGGTTTCCCCTGCCCGCCATGATCTTCGACGGCCTGAAAAAAGTGGTATCCGTTATTTCCTCATAACAGAGAAATTATCTATTCAGAATATTGATTTATTATTTTTTCTTTTAATTTCCTGTAGTTGTCTTCGGGCGACAAATCCTTGTTTTGCCAATACTCCCACAGTTTTATATAAGTCAATGCTCTATAAAATCCCATCATAAGGGTGAGGAAGAGCCCTCTATAACCATCCTTATATCCTTTAGATTTAATGTATCGGTTGTAAAATTCACGCAATGAAGTAACACACATGTCCTTAAAATTGAATTTTTTATGTCCATCATAAAGATGTTTGGCTTCAACGTTTGTATAAATATTAAGCTTAGTAATAAAATGTTCTGAATCATAATAATTAAAGTGCTCTATGCCATTTTCATCTATAGCAGGAAGAAATGTTTTTTTTGCTTTTTCGTTAATATTAAGACCTCCATGAATTTGGTCAGTAAAATCAATCATTCCTTTTCTAAATAGTCTTGGCTGATAGTCAGGCCACCACCCAGTGTGTTGAATCCATTCTCCCATAATATAATTTTTCCTCGGAAGGTGGACGACATCACCTTCGTTTCCCTTGATGCTTTCGAGAATCTTATCTTTGAGGTTTACCGAGATTAATTCGTCTGCATCTATAATTAAAACCCAATCTCCACTTGCCTGCTCGACTGCAAATTTTCTCGCCGGCTCAACATACCCCATTTTTGAAAATGAAAATACCTTATCAGTATATTTTCTTGCTATGTTTACGGTACTGTCTTCACTTTCCATATCAACAACTATAATTTCATCACACCAATTAAGACACGATAAACACGAATCAAGATTATTTTCTTCATTTCTTGTATTAATAACTGCAGATATCGTTGCCATAAATATTTCTTTCTTATATTAATCAATATTTATAAGTCTATAAAATT
>JBEKFJ010000098.1:0-10426 GCA_050013355.1 Oryzomonas sp. | reverse complement strand
CTTGCTTGTGACTTCGGCCGTTGGCCTCACCCTTCGGGCGCCTTCGCGGTCCAATTTAGCAAGCAAAATTGTGCGGCGTACCGCCCCTCATCCTATCCTTCTCCCAAGGGGAGAAGGGATACCGTTACCCTCTCCTTTAGGCCCTTCGGGTCCTCTGGGAGAGGGTGGCCAAAGGCCGGGTGAGGGCCTCCGCGCAATCCCTTGATTTCCTTGCCTGGACGACAACGAGCAGAGCGAGTTGGACCGCGAAGGCGCTCCGAAGGAGGCGGCCGTGAGGTCGAGTCAAAAATCCCTCCTTTCCGGATCGGAAACTAGTCAGGGGTTTTGATCTGGTCACCAAGCTGTAACCAATTGACAGCGGCTGAATTGAAGTGTATACAGTATGCATTTTAACGAGTGATACCTGCTTGCTACGGCAAAACCGACCGCAGTATATATCTAAAGGAGGATGTCAGATGATCGAAGCCTATCAAGCCCATGAGAAAGAACGGGCAGCCCAGGGAATCCCCGCGCTGCCGCTTACGCCCGAGCAGACCAGTGATCTGTGCAAATTGTTGGTTAAGCCTCCAAAGGGAAAGGAAAAATTCCTGCTGGACCTGATCACCAACCGCGTTTCCCCGGGCGTTGACCCGGCCGCCAAGGTAAAGGCCGAATTTCTGGCCGAGATCGTCACCGGCAAGAAAAAGTCCCCCCTGATCGATCCGCTTGCCGCCATCAAGCTGTTGGGCACCATGATCGGCGGCTACAACGTGGCCCCGCTGGTAACGGCCCTGAAAGACAAGAAACTGGCCGACGCCGCCGCAACGGCGCTCTCTCACACCACCCTGGTGTATGACGCCTTCGACGAGGTGGCAGCCATGGCCAAGGCCAAGAACGCCGCTGCCGCCAAGGTGCTCAAGTCCTGGGCCGACGCCGAGTGGTTCACCAACCGCACGGGCGTTCCCGAGACCATCAAGGTCAAGGTCTACAAGGTGGACGGCGAGATCAATACCGACGACTTCTCTCCGGCCGGCGACGCCTGGAGCCGTCCCGACATCCCGCTTCATGCCCTGGCCATGGGCAAGACCCGCTTCAAGGACGGCCTAGCCACCATCGCCAAGTTCCGCAAGGAAGGGTATCAGGTCGCCTTTGTGGGCGACGTGGTCGGCACCGGCTCTTCCCGCAAGTCGGCCTGCAACAGCGTGCTGTGGGCCATCGGCGAAGAGATCCCCTGCGTGCCCAACAAGAAGACCGCCGGCGTGATCATCGGCGGCGTCATCGCCCCGATCTTCTTCAACACGGCCCAGGATTCCGGCGCCTTGCCGCTCAAGGCCGACGTGGCCGGCATGAAGACCGGCGACGTGATTGTGATCGACACCAAGAAAGGTGTCATCACCGACGAGAAGGGGAAGAAGGTCCTCTCCAAGCTGACCATCGCCCCCAATACCGTGCCCGACGAATTCCGCGCCGGCGGCCGCATCCCGCTGATCATAGGCCGCGCCGTGACCGACAAGGCCAGAAAGGCCCTCGGCCTTAAGCCGACCACGGTCTTCACCCTGCCGGTCAATCCCAAGCCCAAGGCCAAGCAGGCCTATTCCCAGGCCCAGAAGATGGTAGGCCAAGCCTGCGGCGTGGCCGGCATCCTGTCCGGCACGGCCTGCGAGCCCAAGATGACCACGGTCGGTTCCCAGGACACCACCGGGCCCATGACCGCCGACGAGTTGAAGGAGTTGGCCTGCCTCAAGTTCCAGGCCCCCATGTTCATGCAGTCCTTCTGCCACACAGCTGCCTATCCCAAGCCGGCCGACGTCAAGATGCACAAGAACCTGCCCGGCTTCATCGCCGAGCGTGGTGGCGTGGCCCTGCGTCCCGGCGACGGCGTGATCCACTCATGGCTGAACCGCCTGCTGACTCCCGACACCGTCGGCACCGGCGGCGACTCCCACACCCGCTTCCCCATCGGCATCTCTTTCCCGGCCGGCTCCGGCCTGGTGGCCTTTGCCGGTGCCATGGGCTTCATGCCGCTGGACATGCCTGAATCAGTCCTGGTGCGCTTCAAGGGCAAGTTCAACCCCGGCATCACCCTGCGTGACGCCGTGAACGCCATCCCCTACTGGGCCATCAAACAGGGCCTTTTGACCGTGCCCAAGAAGAACAAGGTCAACATCTTCAACGGCCGTATCCTGGAGATGGAAGGCCTGCCCGAACTGACCGTGGAGCAAGGCTTTGAACTGACCGACGCCGCTGCCGAGCGTTCGGCCGCCGCCGGCTGCATCCAACTCTCCGAGAAGTCGGTTGCCACCTACCTCAAGTCCAACGTGGCCCTGATGAAGAAGATGATCGCCGACGGCTACTCGGACAAGAAGACCCTGCAGAACCGCATCAAGGCGGTCGAGGCATGGCTCAAGAAGCCGACCCTGTTGAAGGCCGACAAAGGCGCCGAATATGCGGCCGTGATCGAGATCAACCTGGCCGACATCAAGGAGCCGATCCTGGCCTGCCCGAACGATCCGGATGACGTCAAGCTGCTCTCCGAGGTCAAGGGAACCAAGATCCAGGACGTGTTCCTCGGATCCTGCATGACCAACATCGGCCACTTCCGCGCCGCCGCCGAGATCTGGCGCGGCAGCAAGTTCAACCCGGATGTTCGCACCTGGATTTGCCCGCCGACCCGCATGGATCAGACCCAGCTCAAGGACGAGGCATACTTCTCGGTCTACAGCGCCTTCGGCGCCCGTATCGAGATCGCCGGCTGCTCGCTCTGCATGGGCAACCAAGCCCGCGTACCCGACGGCGTCAACATGTTCTCCACCTCGACCCGCAACTTCGACGACCGTATCGGCAACGGAGCCAAGGTCTTTCTCGGCTCCGCCGAGTTGGGCGCTGTAACGGCGCTCATGGGCAAGCTGCCCACGCCGGCCGAGTACATGAAGGTGTACAAGGAGAAGATCGAGCCGAACAAGGAGAAGATCTACAAGTATCTGCAGTTCGACGAGATGCCAGAATATAAGTAAGTCATCATGATGAAAAGCTTGAGACTGAAAGGCTGATGGCATACTATAAACCCCCGCACAGGCTCGTCCTTGCGGGGGTTTATAGTACGAGGTATGTTAGTCTTAAGTAACATGATGTTGCCCAGCAATTCATGGAGGGAATGTGAGTCCGACGGTATTCCGGGATGGTGGGTTTAGGTTTTATTTCTTTTCACGCGAAGAGACTCGTATGCATATCCATGTTACTGGCAAAGGGGGAGAAGCGAAATTCTGGATTGAACCACGGATAGAACCGGCGCAGAATTGTGGTATGTCGGAAACGGAGCTTACTGCGGTCTTAAAATTGATCGAGGAACATGAAAATGACATACGCAATGCATGGAACCGTCACTTCTGCCGTTGAGGTAACCAACGTCTCGCCCCATGGACTATGGCTGCTTCTTGATGACCGGGAGGTATTCCTTCACTATGAGCAGTTTCCCTGGTTCCGGGAGGCGCCGATCGGAAAGGTCGTGCATGTCGAGCTTCCTTCCTCCGGACATCTCTATTGGCCGGAGCTTGACGTTGATCTTGAGGTAGAGTGTGTTCTACATCCAGAGCGCTATCCGCTACTGAGCAGGGTGCACGAGACAGAGGCGGAATACGCTCCCAAGGTGCGTTCAGTGGAAAGGGATCTGAACAAAATTGACGAGTGTGTGCTTGCCCTTCTGCAGTTGACATTGCATGACGGGGTGGTTGCCTGGAAGGGACTCGATTTCGAGGTCATGAACCGGCTCTTTGAGAAGGGGTACATTTTCGATTCCCGAAATAAGAACAAGTCTGTTGTACTGACGGAAGTGGGACTTGCCCGGTCAAAGGAGCTTTTTGAGGAATTGTTTGGGAGGAAGTAAGGTGTAGTGGCAATTAAGTGAACTGTTACTGATTTCCCCATATATTCAAAACTCAAAACAGCAGGGTTGAACGTCATTCCTCGCGGCGCCGCAATTTCAGCACAAACAAGTAGATAATCAGCAGAAAAGGGAGGGTTGAAAAGGAAGCCTCCAGGTTACCGGCAAAGAGCTGCCAGGTGGCAAAGGCAACCAGTCCGAGGACAAAGACGAGAAGAATGGTAACGCTCAATCTATTCATGGGGTCCAAATGATGCGGTAGCAGGATTCGCATGCAGCCGCCAATCATAAAACAGCAGGTTCACATATTGATAGCACACCGCCGGCAGAAGCACAAAGCCATTCTTATCACTCTACTGTCAATGTCAGCGTTCTCCACCATTCGCTCAGATAAGCCCGCCATGAGACGGGCTTATCTCCTCGATGTTATAATCAAAGCACAATCGAACGCTAAACACAAGGGGAGGGGTGAAGCCAGCCTTCCCCTCGTTTCCCGATCATGGCTTCCCCACCTGTTCAGGCGGCAAGTTTCAGTTCACGCTCCTCTGGAAGCCTGCGGAAGGCAATGCTTATGCGGTTCCAACTGTTTATGAGCGTGACGGCGATGGTCAGGTTTATCAGTTCCGTGTCGCTGAATTCCCGGTGCGCCTCGCTGAAGACCTCGTCCGGCACATGGCCGACCGTGATCAGGGTTACCGCTTCGGCCCAGGCCAGGCCCGCCCGTTCGTGGGCGGTGTAAAAGGGACTCTCCCGCCAGGCGTCGAGTTCATACAGCCTGGCCTCTTTTTCCCCGTGTGCCCGTGCATCCTTCGTGTGCAGGTCGATACAGTAGGCGCAGCCGTTGATCTGGGAAACCCTGACCAGTACCAGGTCGAGAAGCGACCGTTCCAGTCCGCAGGTGTCCACATACTGCTGAACGCCCATCATCGCTTTATAGGCGCCAGGAGGTGCGATCCTGGCGACATCGATTCGTGTATTCATGATATTTCCTCCCTCCCACCTATTAGCAGAGGAACGTGGGTATGATGAAGCCATGAAAGTCGGTCAGGTGGATGGATATTACGCCTAATCCTCTGCACTGTCGGTGTTTCCTGAAAATAAGTATAGCACACTGGAGAACTTGACGACCTTTCTTGCTTTTTGGAAGGTGTATCGGTATATTCTCTCCGGGACCGTCCGAACAGGATACTTAACTCTCCAGCAGAGAAGGTCACTCCTCCTGAAAAACCATAAAGCCTGCTCTGTTGCGGGCTTTTGTGCGTTCATGGGGAGGAACCCCTGGAAAGAATCTCAGCCGACGAGGGCCTGAGGCGAAGTTGAATGGTTATTTCTATAGGGAGTATTGATATTTATGAACGGCTTTGCCCTTTTCACGGATGTGAGCCTGAATCCTCAGCGCAAGCTGGGTGTTGGCGGTTTTCTGCTGATTCCCATGTCGTTCCTGGAGGCCGAACCGCACAACATCATGCTCGACGAGGTGTCGGCGCGGCTTGAAATCAAAAGGTTTGCGGAGACGTCATCCACAACACTCGAAGTCCAGACCGTATTGTGGGCGCTGGAGCATTCGCGGGAAAAACTCACCGGCCAGGCTTGCGGGGATCTGCGGATCTATACCGATTCCCAGTGCGTTGCCGGGCTGTTGGGCAGAAGGTCCGGCCTGGAACGAAATAATTTTATTGCGAAACGATCAGGACGATCGTTAAGCAATGCGCCTCTCTATCGCGCGTTTTACGCAGCACATGGCCAGTTGGGCTTTCAGGTGATCAAGGTAACCGGGCACTCCCGTACCTGCTCCCACGATACTATCCAGCGGACCTTTTCGCATGTCGATCAAGAGGTGCGGAGAGCGTTGACCATTTGTCTGGCCCGGGATCTCAACACACGCTCCCCGATCCATTCATAGCCCCACAAAGCGGATAAAAGGAGACACATCATGGCAATGACCGTTGAGATCAGGAACAACAAGCTCTGTATTGAGATCGATCTTGAGAAGCCGACCCCGTCTGCCTCCGGCAAGACCCTGGTGGTGGCCAGCACCCGCGGCAACACCGTCACGACCGCCGAAGTGGACGGCAAGCCGGTAATCATCGGACTGAACGCATACATCAAGCCATAAACTATGGGATGGCAGGTTTACATCATCCTTTGTTCCGACAACTCCCTCTATACCGGGATCACAACGGATATGGAACGGCGATTCCGCCAACATGCTGCGGGAAGTGGCGCCAAGTATTTCCGGGGGCGGCAACCGCTACAGGTGGTCTATCTCGAACATAACCACAGCCGCTCTTCTGCCGCCGGCAGGGAGGCCCGGATTAAGGCCATGGATCGAACTGAAAAATTGTATCTGATATCAGGGGTCAGGTAGACAAAGATCCCGATGTGATGAAATGCTTAAGAACTTATTCGCAAATAAGCTTTGCGGTCTCGCATCCCGTTTTCAGGGCATCTTTCCCTGCCCTTCAATCGTAAAATCCTCGACGTAGCCTGCTACGCCTGTGGTTTTACTCAATCAGGCCCGGAAAATCCGCCCCAAATCCGGGCGCGATACCTGACCAAAGTTATTTACGAACAAGTTCTAAGTCAACGCGGCCGGCCTTGAGATATCCATTTATTGTGCTATCGTCTTTGTTATACACGCAGAACCTGACATGTCAGGCAAACAACAAGGAGGCATAACCTATGAAGAAGAGTCTTGTAACAGTCACACTGGTCGCGGTCGGAGCCTTTGCAGTCAACGCACAGGCAGACACGGAAGGGAAGATGGATGCCAAGGCGGAGTTCGAGAAGCACTGCGCCGTATGTCATCCGGGCGGCAGTAACGTCATCAATAAGGCAAAGCCGCTCACTAAGGAGGCTCTTACGACAAACGGCGTCAAGAGCTGGAAGGACATCGTGGCGAAGATGCGTAATCCCGGCCCGGGCATGACCAAGTTTGACAAGAAGGAAATATCCGACAAGGAAGCAAAAGCCATTGCCGAGTATGTTCTGAAAACCTTCAAGTAACCGAATTCGAGCGGCAGGACGCAGAGACCACCAAGGGAACGGCTTGTTTTCGGCTGTTCCCTTGTTTTTTTGTCATCTCGGTTGGATGGGGAGCGCGGTCTCAATTGACCGGGCAATCGCAGCGGAGTATATAATAAAATAGGAACAGCAAGAAAGAGTCTCGTGTCCCGTGCGTTTAGTCTCGGGACACAAATCAAGGGGGATGCCATGTTGAGACAGATCATAGTTGCAGCGGCCCTTGCCTGCTGTGCTGCCTCTGCCGAGGCTGCCGTCAGGACCAAGGTCATCGAATACAAACAGGGGGACACCGTGCTGGAGGGGTACCTGGCTTGGGACGACGCCATGACGGGCAAGCGCCCAGGGGTGTTGGTAGTGCATGAATGGACCGGGCTTGGCCCCTATGTGAAAAAGCGGGCCGAGATGCTGGCAAAATTGGGGTATGTGGCCTTTGCGGCTGACATCTATGGCAAGGGGGTCCGCCCGTCAAACCCTGCCGATGCCGGCAAGGTAGCTGCCATCTACAAGGATGACCGGCCGTTGATGCGCGCCCGCGCCAGGGCCGGACTGGATGTCTTAACAGGTCAAAAACTGGTCGATAAGAATCGTCTTGCCGCCATCGGGTATTGTTTTGGCGGCACTACGGTGCTGGAACTGGCCCGTGACGGCGCTGACCTGAAAGGTGTCGCCAGTTTCCACGGCGGTCTTTCCACACCCACGCCGGAGGACGCCAGGAACATCAAGGCCAAGATCCTGGCGATGCAGGGCGCCGACGATCCCTATGTTAAGGCGGATGAGGTAGCCGCCTTCCAACAGGAGATGCGTGCCGCCAAGGTGGATTGGCAGTTTATCACCTACGGCAA
Organism: Oryzomonas sp.; assembly: GCA_050013355.1. Lineage (GTDB taxonomy): Bacteria > Desulfobacterota > Desulfuromonadia > Geobacterales > Pseudopelobacteraceae > Oryzomonas. The sequence goes on along the minus strand of JBEKFJ010000098.1, from coordinate 2,701 downwards.
TGCGGTACACAGCTTCACCAACCCCGATTCAGGAAATGACAACAGCAAAGGTGCTGCCTACAACGAAAAGGCCGACAAGCGCTCGTGGGAGGCAATGAAGCAGTTTTTCGCGGAGATTTTTAAGTAGTTTCCGTCCGGAAAGGGTTCTTTTCCGCCCATGCGGCGTCAATCTTCGGGCTTGCTTGTGCGGCGTACCGATGTACGCCTCCGCGCAATCCCTTGATTTCCTGGCCTGGACGAAAAATCTCTCCTTTCCGAATCGGAAACTGCTCGTTTCTCATCCGGAGTTTCCGGATGGAAACTAAGTAGGCTTCGGTTTGGGGGTACGACACATACCGCCGCACCAGATCACCTCATAGGGAAACAAAAGCCGCTCCCGGTGCCGAGGGCGGCTTTGACCATGTGATGCGCGTTGTTTGCGCTAGTGGTGTATGCATGCCCGATTGCCTACCCTATTTTGCACCGTCTGGGCAATCGTCCGCATGTCCTGGCACTTACCGTGATGCGAAGCACTTTCCAGCTTACGCCTTATGTCGGCCGGAACGGCCCCTTCCTGCATGAAGACGTTGACGTCGCTCCCTTTTGTTATCCGGAGGGAACCGGAATAATCAACTCTCAAGCCGTCGGTGAATTCGCATTTCATGACGAACACCTCCTTTTCCTGTCTACCATTATGTCATATCCTGCAAGGAAAGGCCATCTCCGGCCGGGAAAAGCAGGCGACCCGGCGCAGCTTCCGGGATCAGCCCCAGTGCTGTACCGACGTGGTCCGCCATTTTCATGACACACGACCTCTGCATTGACATTATCATAATAATCATTAATATTCATGAGAGTCACGTTCAAGGGTAGAGGAACTATGCTGGGATTTGCGAGGAAATGCGTATTTTGTTCCGATGAAATTCGACACCGCATCCTGATGGAGCAGGGGACGGTCTATGCCGTCGAAGACCTCTATCCGGTTACTCAGGGCCATCTGCTCGTTGTTCCATATCGTCATACCCTGGATTACTTCAGCATGACCGACGAAGAGCGCTTCGACGCACAGCAGATGTTGCTTGCGCTCAGAGAGCAGATCGTGCGCTACGACTCCACCGTAGAGGGGTTCAACATCGGCATAAACTGTGGCCTGGCCGCCGGCCAATCCATACTGCACGCCCATATTCACCTGATCCCGCGACGCGAAGGCATCGAACTGTTCAACAAGCATTTTGATTATCTCGGGACGCGTGGATCATAATCCAGCGTCCCGTGCCGTCATCCATCCCATACTCTCCTAAATTCATGTGTAACGGGTATCCACATGAATATAAAATAGTTTTAATAAGCTGGAATTGTTATTGAATATTGTTTGATTTTTGTGTAAACATTGCCAAACATTTTAATTAGAGAGAAACCGTTTATGACTCTACTTCAGGATCTTTATCTCCGGCTCTCCATCAAGATGCGGATTGGACTGCTCTGTTTCTGCTACAGCATCTGCATGATTTTATTGACCGTTCTGGCCAACTCCGATTCCTGGCTCGTGCGATGGGGGTCGTTGGGGCTCTTTATCGTCCTGGGTGCTTTCTTCGGCATGCTGAATATTCTCGGGATCAGCAGTTCGATCGACCGGGTTATCGCATACCTTCAGACCATGGCCGGCGGCGATCTTTCCCAGAATATCGCCGCCAAGCGCAACAATGAGATCAGCCTGATTATCAAGACGATAGCCGCGCTGCAGCAAAACATGCGCTCGATGATCTCCGCGATTCAATCGACATCGGAGGGATTGACCAAGGCGGCCGGTGATCTGCGCCGGACCTCTGAGGGGATGGCCGGGGGTGCCGAACAGGCGGTGGGGCAGTCGGCGTCGGTGGTGAATGCGGTCGAAGACCTCACGTCGGTCAGTTCGGATATTGCCCAAAACTGCCAGTTGATGTCCAGTATGGCGACGGAGACAAAGGAATCCACGATGGAAGGCGAGCGGACCATTGAGGCCATGGCCCGGATGATGGCGGAGATCGGGACACTGGTCAGTGACACGACCCTTGCGGTCGAGTCGCTGGGAAATAATTCCCAGCAGATCGGCGAGATCGTGGGCACTATCGAGGATATTGCCGACCAGACCAACCTGCTGGCCTTGAACGCGGCCATCGAAGCGGCCCGCGCCGGCGAACAGGGACGCGGGTTCGCCGTGGTGGCGGATGAGGTCAGAAGCTTGGCGGTGCGCACGACAACGGCAACGCAGCAGATTCACAAGATCATCGCAGTACTGCAAAGCGACGTTAAAAATGTCGTGGAGTCCATGGGCCAGAGTTCACAGAGTGTCAAGAACGGTGAACAAGGGGTTCAGCTTTCCAGCAGGGCGATAACGGATATCAAGTCCCACATCGAGATCCTGACCGACAGTGTTGCCCACATAGCAACCGCAATCGAGGAACAGTCAGCCACCACTGCCAGCGTCAGAAACAACATCCTGGCGATCAACGAAGTCATCGACAATGTTTCCCATGGCACCAGGGAGACTGATCAGGCAGCCTCCGGCCTGACGGATTCGGCTATCGAGCTGAGAGCCGTGGCGAGCAAATTCAAGGTTTAACCCAGATATTCCATTAGGTGGAGCAAAGCTCCTGCACGAGCCCTGCCGGACATATTCCGGCATCTTGCCGCCCGGTTTCCTCACCAATAGCCCTGCTATTGCCTCGTCAACCGGACGACA
>JBEKFJ010000097.1:0-23694 GCA_050013355.1 Oryzomonas sp. | reverse complement strand
AGGCAAGAAAACAGCTTACGTCCCTGCCGGAACTGCTCATGCATGACGACCATGTGGATGTTCTTGAAATTACCCGTCGAGGGAAGCCGGTGTTGGCCGTGATGCCGTGGGATCTGTATGAGGCTCTCGCGGAAACACTCGAAGTAATGGGGGACAAGGAACTGATGGCGCACCTTCATCAGAGCATTGCGGAGATGGAGTCCGGCGATCTCGTTTCGTGGCAGGATGCAAAGCGGGAGTTCGGTCTGTGAGTTGGGAGATTGTCCTAACTCCGACTGCCATGAAGCTGCTGTCAGAGCTATCCGACCGGCGCATCAGGGAGAAGATCGGTGTGGTAATCGACCGTTTGTCTGATGAGCCGGAAAAACAGGGCAAGGCACTGCTTGGAGATTTGGCCGGATTTCGCAGCCTAAGAGCGGTTGGCCAGCGATACCGGATCATTTACAAGGTCAGGGGAGATGAGGTTATTGTGCTCATCGTAGCAATCGGCATTCGGCATGATGGAGCAAAGGACGATATTTACAATCTGGCAAAGAAGCTTTTCAGGTTGGGACTCTTAGGTAAATGAATGATTGCTGAAAACGAGGACCAGACTACACGGGTCGAAGAGTTACGGGCACTCTTTCGCGCAACCCAAGCCCTTCCACAAGCGCAGGCCCTCACTTACGAGATGATTGCAGAAGAGGTCGAATCATACCGAGTGGGCGATGATTATTATGTTTAAAGACCTGGTTTGCACATGAATTCTCGAAACCGGAATGCCCCTGCCATGAAACCAAAGATCCTCATCATCGACGACGACACCTCACTCAGGCGGGTACTGGAATACAACCTCCTGGAGTCCGGCTACCAGGTGGTTGCCGCGGCCAGTGGCGAAGAGGGGCTGCGGATGTTTGGGGAGGAATCGCCGGCCCTGGTGATAACCGACATGAAGATGCCCGGCATGGACGGGCTCCAGGTACTGAAGGCCGTCAAGGAGCGGTCCCCCGAGACCCTGGTGATGATCATCACCGCCTTCGGCACCGTGGATATCGCCGTGGAAGCCATGAAACTGGGGGCCTACGACTACATCACCAAACCCTTCAACCGGGACGAGCTCAGGCTGACCGTGGGCAAGGCGCTGCAATTCACCGGCTTGGCCGCCGAGAACAAACGCCTTAGGAGCCAGTTGTCCGACCGCTCCGACTTCCGCACCATCGTGGGCGCCTCGCGGCAGATGGAGCGGATCTTCGACATCGTCCGCAAGGTGGCCGACAGCGAAGCGGCGGTGCTGATTACCGGCGAATCGGGCACCGGCAAGGAGCTGGTGGCCCGCTCGATCCACGCCCACAGCGGACGCAGGGATGCCCCCTTCGTGGCCATCAACTGCGCCGCCATCCCCCGCGACCTTCTGGAGAGCGAGCTGTTCGGCCACGTCAAGGGCGCCTTCACCGGGGCGGTAAAGGACAAGACCGGCAGGTTCCAACTGGCCGAGGGAGGCACCCTGTTCCTGGACGAGGTCGGCGAACTGCCGCTGGAATTGCAGCCCAAGCTGCTCAGGGCCTTGCAGGAGAAGGTCGTGGAGCCGGTGGGCGGAACAAAAGCGCACAAGCTGGATGTGCGCCTGGTGGCCGCCACCAACCTGGACATGGAAAAGGCGCTGAGCGAGGGGACCTTCCGGGAAGACCTGTACTACCGGCTGTCGGTCATCCCAATCCACCTCCCTCCCCTGCGGGAGCGGCCGGACGACATACCGCTCCTGCTCCGCTATTTTTGCGTCAAGCACGGCAGCCCGCAGGTCGGCTTCGACCGCCAGGCCCTGGATACGCTGGTGAAATACGGCTGGCCGGGCAACGTGCGGGAGTTGGAGAACACGGTGGAGCGCCTGCTGATCATGCGCAACAGTGACACCGTTACCCCCGAGGACCTGCCGGACAAGATCCGCTCCGGGAACAGCGCGCCATCCGGGACATCGGCGGTGATCAACCTCCCTGCCGAAGGGTATCCCCTGGAACAGTTGGAGCGGGAGGTGGTGGTTGCCGCCCTGGAGCGCAACAACTGGAACCAGACCGCCGCGGCCCGCTTCCTCCGCATCCCCCGCCACACCCTCATCTACCGTATGGAGAAATACGGCATCATCCCTCCGGAGAAGTAAATCAATCAGCATTTGCCACAGAGACACAGAGACTCAGAGGCTCACAGAGAAAGGCACAAATAAGGGTATAAACAAGAAAGGCTTTGAATATTAGCCTTTGGCTTTACCCTCAAAAAGTTATTGGTTTTCTCTCTTTGTTTTTTCCTCCGTGTCTCTGTGGCTCCGTGGCAAATTGATCTTATTTTGGGCCTTTGATGAATCTGGAGAATATACTCCCACCCCTGTAGGATATTCTCCAACCTTTCACCTCTCCCCTCCTGTACATCGCAAACAACCGTTGTATAATCGGTATATTGCATCGTTGGCACACCACTTGAAATAGGTTGTTGCATGACCACGAACCTACACCGAGGCATTGTTATGAAAACCCGCATCGTTTTCCTTGCCCTGCTCGTAACCGGTATCCTCCCGGCAGGCATCAGTTGTGCCGTTGAGACCAAACCGACGGAGAATCTCCCTGAGCTGGTGAACATCGCCCTGGCGAACAACCCCGAGGTCGCGGCGTCCGGGGCGCACCTCAGGATGCTCGAATACAAGGCCCGGCAGGCCGGCAGCCTGGAAGACCCGATGCTGACGCTGAAGATCCAGAACGGCATCATCAGCGATCCGCTCAATTTCAGACGCGACCCCATGACCCAGAAGGTCGTGGGCATCAGCCAGCAACTCCCCTGGTTCGGCAAACGCGAACTCCGCAGCGACGTGGCGCAACGCGACGCCGAGGCATCCCACTGGAACCGGGAGGAGCGTATCCTGGACATCATTCGGGGGGTCAAGGAGACCTACTACCAGATCTACTTCACCGACAAATCCCTGGAGATCCTTGCCAAGAATATTCGCATCCTGGATGACTTCATCACCATTGCCGAAAACCGCTACGCGGTCGGCCAGGGGGTTCAGCAGGACATCTTCAAGGCCCAGTTGGAAAAATCAAAGCTGCTCGATATGGAAATCACCCTGGGGCAGCAGCGGCGCAGCCTGGAGATCAGGATGAACAGCCTCCTCTACCGCCCCGTGGATACCCTCATCGGCGCCATCCCCGACCCGCAGATCACACCCCTCGCCCGCGGCGATGCGGAACTGCTGGAACAAGCCGAGCAAAACCGCCCGCTCCTGAAAGGGATGCAGGCTCAGATCGGCAAGAGCGAAGCGGCCCAGGCCCTGGCCCGCAAGGAATTCTTTCCCGACTTCAACGTCTCCTTCGAGTACATGCAACGGGAACCAACCCCGGGGAGCGACGGCGCGGACATGTACAGCCTGGGGGTCACCTTCAACCTGCCGGTGCAGCGGGAACGCCGCCACGCCATGCTGGCCGAGGCGGCCTCGGAACAGACCATGTCCACGGCGGAGTTGAACGACGCCATAAACAGCATCCGCAGCACCATCGCCGATCTGATCTCCCAGATGGAGCGCCGCCGGAAGCTGGCCGAGCTGTACAAGGGGGGCATCATCCCCCAGGCCGAACAGGCCTTGGAATCGGCGGTCATCGCCTACCGGGTGGGCAAGGTCGATTTCCTGGCCCTTCTGGACAGCCGGCTGACGCTCTTCAACTACGAGCGGGACTACTACGATTCCCTGGCGGATTACCAGATCCGGCTGGCCCAGTTGGAGGCCACGGTGGGGGCCGACCTGGAAAGCGGACACGCTCTGGCGGACCACGACCATCACCACTAAACACGCTCCCCTCCACGCGGGTGAGGAACTATAACAAGGAAAGGTGCTCCACATGGCCTTGAACAAGAAGATTGCACTCCCCCTGACCATCCTGGTCCTTGCCGTCGTCGTCGCCAGTTGGCTGTACCGAAGCGGCAAGCTGAACAAGATGGGCGGCTGGTTCAAAAGCGACGGCACCGCCAAGCAGGAACTGAGCGCCAAGCCGGTCTACACCTGCCCCATGCACCCCTTCATCATCAAGGACAAGCCGGGGGCCTGCCCGATCTGCGGCATGGAGTTGATCAAGAAGCTTAACGACGCCCAGACAAACGCCGCCCAGACGCCGGAGCAGAAGCAGCAGGCCGCAATGCTCGGCCATGTCTCCCTTTCGCCGACCCAGCGGGTGATGGCCAATGTAGCCACGGCCGAGGCAAGGCAGGAGGATCTTAACAAGGAGATCAACGCCGTAGGCATCGTCCAGTACGACCAGTCGCGCCAGGCCAAGGTCACGGCCTGGATCGCCGGGCGCATCGACAAGCTGCACGTCAGCGCGGTCGGCGACTACATCGGCAGGGACAGACCGGTAGCCGAGGTCTATTCACCCGACCTCCTGGCCTCCCAGCAGGAATACCTGCTGGCGGTCAAGAGCCGCGAGCAGTTGAAGGACTCGCCGATCCCCTCCATCTCCCAGAACGGCGAAGGGCTTGTGCAGTCGGCAAAGCAGCGCCTGATGCTGTACGGGGTCAAGGAGAGCCAGATCGCCGAGCTGGAGAAGGCCGGCAAGCCCAACATCCGCCTGCCGATCTACACGCCGCTGTCAGGCGTGGTCATCGAAAAGATGGTCCAACAGGGGCAGTATGTCAACACCGGCGACGTGCTGTTCAACATCGCCGACCTCTCCCGGGTGTGGGTCGAGATCGAGGTCTACGAGAACTTCCCCAACATAAAGATCGGGCAGAGAGTGGAGATCCAGTCCCAATCCTTCCCCGGCAAGCCTTTCAGCGGTCGGATCGCCTTCATCTATCCTTTCCTCGATCCCAAAACCAGGACGGTCAAGGCGCGGGTGGAGATGGCCAACCCCGGCATGAAGCTCAAACCGGACATGTTCGTACGGGCGTCGGTCAAGGTAGCGTTGGGCAAGACCATCGTCGTGCCGGTTACGGCGGTTATGGATACGGGCAAGCGTCAGGTGGCCTGGGTCGAGACCTCACCCGGCATGTTCGAGCCGCGGGATGTGCAGCTCGGCCAGCGCACCGACGACAGGGTGCAGGTCCTGTCCGGCCTCAAGCCGGGGGACAAGGTGGCGGTCTCCGGCGCCTACCTGATCGACTCTGAATCCCAGCTCAAGGGTGGCGGCGGTGGTCATGAAAATATGCCCGGCATGAAGATGGATGAGCAGAAGCCCACGCCGGCGGCACCGGCTCCGGCCAAGAGAGACACACTTAAGATGGATGATATGAAGATGTAGGATTCTACCCCCCTTTGAAAAAGGGGGGTAGGGGGGGATTTGCCGTCAAAACCCAATCCCCCTAAATCCCCCTTTTGCAAAGGGGGACTTCAAACCACGGCATAAGGCCCTCCCAATGATCGAAAGAATCATCGAATACTCCGCCAGGAACCGCGTCATCGTCCTGATGATCTTTGCCCTGATCATTGCCGCCGGTGTCTGGTCGGTATACAAGACTCCGGTCGATGCCATCCCGGACCTGTCCGACAACCAGGTGATCGTGTTCACCGACTATCCCGGCCGTTCGCCCCAGGTGGTGGAGGACCAGGTCACCTATCCACTGGCGGTCAACTTGCAGGGGCTGCCCCAGGTCAAGGCCGTGCGTGCCTCCAGCGCCTTCGGCTTCTCCATGATCTACGTGATCTTCGAGGACAAGGCCGACATCTACTGGGCCCGCACCCGGGTCCTGGAGCGCCTCAACTACGCCGCTTCCCTGCTTCCCCCCGGCGTGGTGCCGACCCTTGGCCCGGACGGCACCGGGGTAGGACATGTATTCTGGTACACCATCGAGGGGAAGGGGTATGACCTGGAGCAGTTGCGGACACTCCAGGACTGGTTCGTGCGCTACCAGTTGAACACCGTCCAGGGGGTGGCCGAGGTTGCCTCCATCGGCGGCCTGGTGCGGGAGTACCAGATCGATCTGGATCCCAACAAGCTGTTCGCCTACAACATCAAGATCAACAAGGTGATGGAGGCGGTCAAGGCCTCCAACAAGGACGTGGGGGGGAGGCTGATCGAGCAGGCCGACGCCGAGTACCTGATCCGCGGCCGCGGCTATGTCCAGTCCAGGGCCGACCTGGAGAACATCGTGGTGGGCGCCGACATGCGCGGCACGCCGATCTACGTCAGGAACTTGGGGACGGTCCAGATGGGGGGCGCCATCCGGCGCGGCCTGCTGGACATGAATGGTGAAGGGGAGGCCGTGGGCGGCATCGTGGTCATGCGCTACGGCGAGAACGCCAAGGATGTCATCGACCGTGTCAAGGTCAAGATCAAGGACCTGGAGAAGGGCCTGCCGCTGGGCGTGAAGATAGCGGTTTCCTATGACCGTTCCGATCTGATCGAACGGGCCATCGACACCTTGAAACATAACCTGATAGAGGAATCGGTCGTTGTCTCGCTGGTGATCCTTGTGTTCCTGCTGCACTTCCAGAGCGCCCTGGTGATCGTGCTGACCCTGCCGATCTCGGTGCTGATCGCCTTCATCACCATGAAGCTGATGGGAGTCACCTCCAACATCATGTCCCTGGGAGGGATCGCCATCGCCATCGGCGTACTGGTGGACGCCGGGGTGATCATGGTGGAGAACTGCTACCGCCACCTGTCCGAGATGCCACCGGAAGAGCGCAAGGAGAAGCACCTGGAGGTGATCATCACCAGCGCCAAGCAGGTCGGCCGGGCGATCTTCTTCTCCCTGGCGATCATCGTGCTCTCCTTTGTGCCGGTCTTCATGCTTGAGGGGCAGGAGGGCAAGTTGTTCCATCCGTTGGCCTTTACCAAGACCTTTTCCATGATGGGCTCGGCCATGATCGCCATAACCCTGGTGCCGGTACTGATGTACTACTTTATGCGGGGCAAGATGCCGCCGGAAAGTTCTAACCCAGTGTCCACCTTCTTCATCAAATTGTATTCACCGATTATCCACTGGGTGCTGGTTTGGAAAAAGACCACTATCGCCCTGAATATCGTAGCCCTGTTGATTGCCGTGCCGCTCTTCATGCGCCTGGGCAGCGAGTTTATGCCACCTCTGGATGAAGGTTCGCTGCTCTATATGCCGGTCACCCTGCCCAACGTCTCCATTACCGAGGCCAAGCGGCTGATACAGGTGCAGGATACGATCATCAAGAGCGTGCCCGAGGTTGAGCATGTTCTCGGCAAGGTCGGCCGGGCCGAAACCTCCACCGATCCGGCGCCGGTCTCCATGTTCGAAAGCATTATTATCCTCAAACCCAAAGACAAATGGCGACCAGGCATAAAAAAGGCCGACATCGTGGCCGAACTGGATAGCAAGCTGCAACAGATCGGTGTGCGCAACGGCTGGACCCAGCCGATCATCAACCGCATCAACATGCTCTCCACCGGGGTGCGCACCGACCTGGGAGTAAAAATCTTCGGAAATGACCTGAACGTGCTCAAAGATCTGGCGATTCAGACCGAGGCGATCTTGAAGCCGATCAAGGGCGCAGCCGACGTCGTGGCTGAACGTGTCACCGGCGGCAATTACATCGACATCGACATCGATCGTGAGGCGGCCGCCCGTTATGGCGTTAATGTAGGTGACATCCAGGATGTCATCGAGACCGCCCTGGGGGGCGCAATGCTGTCCACCACGGTTGAAGGGAGGAACCGCTTTCCGATCCGCATCCGCTACCTGCGCGACTACCGCGACAATATTCCGGCCATCCGCAGTATCCTGGTAGCTGGTATGGAGGGTGCCCAGGTGCCGCTCTCGCTGGTTACAAAGCTGAAAATATCCACCGGCGCACCGGAGATCAACAGCGAAGGTGGACTCCTGCGATCGCTGGTTTTTCTTAACGTCCGTGGCCGGGACATGGGTGGCTTTGTTACCGAGGCCAAACAGGTCCTGGAGAAGCAGCTCAAGCTGCCGCCGGGCTACTATGTGGCCTGGTCCGGGCAGTGGGAGAACCAGATCCGCGCCAAGGCCCGCCTGCAGATACTGGTGCCGATAGGAATAGTGATCATCTTTATCCTGCTCTACTTCACCTTCCATTCGGCCCTGGAGGCCAGCATGGTCATGCTCTCGGTCCCCTTTGCCCTGGTAGGTGGGGTCTACCTGGTAGCGGCCCTGGGATACAACCTGTCGGTGGCGGTATGGGTAGGTTTCATCGCCCTGTACGGCATCGCCGTGGAGACCGGGGTGGTGATGGTCATCTATCTCCATGAAGCTCTGGACAGGAAGCTGATCAACGGCCCCTGCACGGAGCAGGACATCTACGATGCCACCTTCGAGGGGGCCGTGCTGCGCCTGCGGCCCAAGCTGATGACCGTGGCCGTTGCCCTCCTGGGACTGGTGCCGATCATGTGGTCCACCGGCACCGGGGCCGACGTGATGAAGCCGATCACCGCCCCGATGATCGGCGGCATGATCTCATCGGCAGTGCACGTGTTGATCATGACACCGGTCATATTCGTGCTCATGAAAAAACGGGAGTTGAGGAAAGGCACCTTGAAGTATTCGGGAATGAAGCATTGAAATCATTGTCAGCCACAAATCATAATCTGACACATAGACACGGAGACACAGAGAACCAAGAGTGAGAAAACAGAAACTGACGATTTTTGATTCTGATTTACCCTTACAATGCTGTGCTTTTCTCTGTGAACCTCTGTGTCTCTGTGCCTCTGTGGCGGATGTTTGATTCATAAGCAGCAAATAACCCCGTAAATGAAAAGGAGAGAACAACGATGAAGAAACTGGCACTGATTATCGCAGCAACAACACTGGCCCTCTCGGCCCCGGCGGCATTCGCGGACGACCATGAAGGTCACGACCACGGCTCCATGGACATGGGGCACGGCGACCATTCCATGATGTCCACGGGCAAAGCTGCCCATGAAGAGGTCGTGGACAGCGTCAAGGCAACCTTCAATGTCTTCGACATCCAGCAGAAGATGAAGGAGATGGGCATGAAGGAAACCCATCACATCATGGTGATGTTCACCGACGCCAAGACGGGAAAAATGATGAGCAGCGGCGAGGTTAAGATCAAGGTCATGGGTCCGGACAAATCTGAACAGGTCAAGGACCTGATGGGCATGGAGGGGGGATTCGGTTCCGATTTCACCATGCCGAAGAAGGGCAAATACGGCGTGATGTGCAAATTCAAGCTGGCGGACGGCAAGGTGCGTAACGCCAGGTTCTGGTATACGGTGAAGTAGGCCGGGCGCAACCAGGCGCATTATACCGGTTTCAAATCAAAGATGACATCAAGGCGGCGAGGATCGAGGCGACGAAGGCGTACAGGTAGTACGTTGAGGAGCCGAAGACGAGCCAACGAAGATGCCGCTTTGATTTGGAATTGGTATTAAACGGAACAGGCAGCTGATACCCCACATATCGGCTGCCTGTTTTTTTTCAGAGGTTGGCTTCGCAAGACATGCTGCACGGCTGGGCAAAATCATCTCTTGAATCAAAATCAATCGCTGCTATGATAGAACCATCATGCTGTCCAACCGGGAGGTCTTGTATGCGCTGTGCGTTACTGTCGTTTTCCCTGGTTCTGGCGCTACTCTCCGGCTGCGCCTTTGTCAATGTGCCGCTGATCCCGCCCCCCAGTCCCCTGGCCGAACAGGTGTTGGAAGGGGACGGGTCCAAGAAGATCCTGCTGCTGGATATCAGCGGCACCATCTCGGAGGAGGAGAAGTCGGGCGGCCTTCTGGGGCGCTCCTCACCATCGATGGTGTCCGTGATCCGTGAATCGCTGCACAAGGCGGAGCAGGACCGGGACATCGCCGGCGTCATCCTGCGCATCAACTCTCCGGGCGGAACCGTGACCGCCAGCGATATTATCCGCCATGACATCGACGTGTTCAAGAAACGCAAGAAGGTCCCGGTGCTGGCCTGCATCGTGGGCACCGGGGCGTCGGGCGGCTATTACGTGGCCACGGCGGCCGACGAGATCACGGCTCACCCCACGGCTATCACCGGCAGCATCGGCGTGATCCTGATGAAGTTCAACGTTGAAGGGTTGATGGGCAAGATCGGTGTCGAGGAACAGACCGTCAAGTCCGGCGACAAGAAAGACATCATGTCCCCCTTCCGCAAGGCCACGCCGGAAGAGGTGAAGCTGGGGCAGGAGATCATCGACCAGCTCTATAGTCGTTTCCTGGATGTGATCATGGAGCGGCCCAAGAACAGCCTCACCCGGGACGAACTGCGCAAGGTGTCCGACGGGCGGATCTACACTGCCGGCCAGGCGTTGGAGGCGAAACTGATCGACCGGATCGGCTACATGGACGACGTCATCGCCCAGATCCGCACGGCCGTGGGGGACGAGAAGGCGCGGGTGGTAAGCTATTATCGCCCCGGCAACTACAAGGGGAGCATCTATGCCGGCGCAGCCGAAAAGGCGGGGCTGGCCGAGGCTTTGAGCGGATTCGACGCCTTTGGGAGCAGCAGTTTCATGTACCTGTGGCACCCGTAATACTTTAATCCCCTCCTCCAGCGGGGGGACCCTCTGGGGCCTAAAAGGGCCCAGGGAGGGGGAAGACTGCTGCGGCCCAGCTTACGCCCTTGCCACCTCCACGAAGTTCTCCAGGAGACGGCGGGCGATCTGGCCATAGCTTGCCTCTGTCTGCCAGGCAGCTACCAATTCATCGGCACGCTCCCGGGTGGCCGGATCCCTGGCGCACCAAGCCCGGATGATCTCTTCGGTCATCTCGGGATGAAACTGGGTGCCCCAGGCACACGGCCCGATGCGAAAAGCCTGGTGCGGGCAGGCAGGCGAAGCGGCCAGAAGGACCCCGTCGGCGGGTACGTCGAAACTGTCGCGGTGCCACTGAAAGCTCACGTAACGGGGGGAAAGCCCCGCAAACAGCCGGTCCTCCCTGCCTGACGTTGTAAGTTCCACCTCCAGCGTCCCCAGTTCTCCCCAGCGGTTCGCCACCACCCTGCCCCCCATTGCCGCCGCCAGCAGTTGCCCCCCCAGGCAGACCCCCAGGTAGGGGACGGACTGTGCCACCATCTCCTTGATGAGCCCCTTTACCTGCGTGAGAAAGGGGCGGCGCTGGTCGTCGTTGGCGCCCATGGCGCCCCCCAGGACGATAACTCCCTGCGTCTCTTTCGGTGTGGGCAGCGGTTCGTTGCGGTAGGGATGACATATGCTGACCGGTATGCCCATTGCACGGAGGTTCGTCGTTATGTTGCCCGGCGGGACCTCCGGGTCGTTCTGGATGATGTGGAACATGTGAATCACCTCTTAGTCACTTGTTACTTGAGCGGATAGTCGGACATACGGACGAAACGGAAGCCGCGGCGCAATAACTCCGGGACAGCGGCCATGATCCCGGCCCCGGTGCCGCTTTCCGGGTGGTTCATGTGGCAGATGACGATGTCCCCGGGGCTTGCCTTCAAGATCGCCGCCTTTACCTGGGCCGCGCTATAGGTTGCCCCGGCGTCTCCCAGGATGCTGAAGCCGGCCACCTCATGCCCCAGGGCGTTGGAGACCTCCACCGCCACCTCGTCGTAATATGCTGTGCCCGAACGGTAGAGTTTCGGCCGTTTTCCGGTAAGCGCCTCGATCTTGCGGGCATTGCTTTCTATCTCCTCCACCAGTTCGCCTGCATCCCTCGTTCCTTGGATGCCGTACACCGACCGGCCGCTGACCGAGGCCGGTTTGTGCCACATGCCGTGGTTGGCGATCTCGAAGAGCGGGTTGGCGGCCAATCGCCTGAACAGCTCGGGATTGGCGTCGATCCAGCGGGCATTGATGAAGAGCGTGGCAGGAATCCGTTCCTGCGCCAGAAAATCCATCAGCCTGGCGTCAACTCCATTCCCTTTCGCGCCGCCACAGGCGTCCAAGGTCAGGGCGACCACCTTCTCCCCCGTATCCAGGCGGGTATGCACGCCGCTGACCGCCTCGCCCCATTGGAGCGGTTTGCGGCCGCTAAAGCGTGCCGTCACCTGCTGTTTGATGCTGTCGAGGGAGGGCGCGGGTTCCATTGCCGGCACCGGCTGGGCAGACAACAGCAGAACCGGGACGGCCAAGCAAACCACCCCCACCTTCCCGAAGAACGATCTCACCATGACACCCTCCTTAGTGTCCCGTGCGGTTAATTCGTACTCGTAATTTCCGGCTCTTTTGGCCGCTGCCGTCGTTGCGGCTCCTTGATGTAGACTCTGCTACACCTACGTCGCCGCGCCTTGGCATCAGCCAAAATAGCAAAGGAATTACTTCCCACGACTAACCGCACGGGACACTAGCTTCACTCATGTCTCCTGATTCCCAACAGCCGCGCAACAGCCATCCCGATCCCGGCCGCCGTGATGCTCAGCATGGCCCCCATCTTGGCCGCGCCCTGGATGGACGGATCAACGAAGGCCTCACCCGCCACGAACAGCGCCACTGTGAAACCGGTACCGGCTATGATGCCGGCCACCAAGAGGTCGGTGCGATGCATCCCCCGGGGGAGACCGAAGCCAAACAGACCGGCCAGCCAGCCGAAACTGAAGATGCCCAGGGTCTTGCCGCAGATCAGGGCCGCCAGGACCAGCCAGGTGACGGTCCCCTGGCTGGAGAACCCGACCCCGGCGTTGGCCAGCCCGAACATGAACATCCCCACGTCCACCACCGCCTTCCACTCGTGTTCGAATTGGGACAAGGGCGAGCGGTCGGCCGGGTCCACTTCGAAGAGCCGCATGGTCTCGCGGCGGTTGTGGGGCAGGAAGGGGACGATGAATACCAGGGCCAGGGCGGGATGGAGACGGGCCTGGTGCAGGCCGCTCCAGCTCAGGGCGCCACCGATGAGCACGGCGGGCCAGTAGCTGCGGATCTTCAGGCGGCGCAGTCCGTAGGCGGCAAGCATCCCCAGGCCGGTCAAGAGCAGCCAGGCCGGCTTCACCGGAAGAGCGGGATCGGGATAGAAGATGGCAATAATGGCCAGTCCGACCGCATCGTCGGCCACGGCCAGGAGCAGCAGATAGGAGACGGCCGGATGGGCTGCCCCGAAGACGGCGCGGGCAACCAGCCAGGCCAGTGCAATGTCGGTGGCGGTGGTGATGCCCCACCCGTTGCGCAGTTCAGGCCCGCCCATCAGGGCGTTCAATCCCAGGTAGACCGTCACCGGTCCCAGCACGCCGCCCAGGGTGCCCAAAAGCGGGTTGACGGCCCTGGAAGGGGGGTTGAGGTCGCCGCCCGGCAGGCAGCTCTGGGTGATCTCCACTGCGGCAATGCCGAAAAAGAGCACCATGAACAGCTCGTTGGTGATGGCGTGAAACGAGAACCCGCCAACGAGCGGCTGTTTCAGGAATGCATGATAACCAGCCGGGGCAAGGTTGGCCCACGCAATGGCGACCAGCACGCCGCTGATCATCGGCACGGAGAATTCCAGAAGCAGGTTGACGCGTTGTTTCATGGGGTCGCCCGAGAGTGGTTTGGCAGAGTGTAGCACCCTTTTGGCCGGGTGTGAAGTGGCGCCTGCTGTTTCTTGTTGACCTGGGTGATGAAGCGGCTATGATTTGACGACACCAACAAGTTGTTGAAAAACGTCATAAGGATGGCCGGATGCCAGGCGCCGGAACTGAGCAGCCAAGGCATAACAAGTCGTTAGCCTCTATTGTGAGTACCGCGCAACGCCGCAGACGGCTCTCCACAATAGCTTTTCGACAACCTGCCAGAAGGATGAGGAGAACAAGTGCAAAAACAACGGCCCAAACTGCTGTACGCCGATGAAAAGGGAATCATCTACGACCATCCGGATCTGTGCATGGCCGGGATGAACGGGACCGTACCGGTGCTGCCCGACGATGTGGAGTTGATCCCGCTACCCGAGGACAGCAGGCTGTTCACCATGCCCGCCATGCCGCCCATTGCCTGGGACGACCGGAAGAAGGGGTTCGTAACTCTGGACAGTGTCAGGGAGGGAAAGAGGACGCGGCGGATCCAGGCGGTATCGGCCTTCATGGCGCCCGGCTATGTACGCACCCTTCTGCCGGCCTGCGACTATGCCCGCAAGACGGCCCACCTGCCGCTCTGGTCCTACACCGCAGTAGGGTGGGACGAGGAGCGGGACTGTTTCGTGGTGGCCGCATCCAGGGTCGATAACAACAGTAACTGGAACCCGGTCAATTACGACGACCGCACCCTTGACCCTCTGGTGCGCAAGCTGCTGGCAGAGATGCCGGGCAACCGCCTGCTGGAGCAGTTGGCCCGGTGCGCCGTGGACTATCACTGCTTTGCTGCAAAAAACCTCTTCTACCGCCGCTGGGAGGCTCCGCTGCCTACATCGCCCGCCTGCAACTCGGCCTGCCTGGGGTGCATCAGCCTGCAACCGTCCGAATGCTGCCCGGCCAACCACGAGCGGATCAGCTTCGTGCCGACGCCGGAAGAGATCTGCCAGATCGCCCTCCCCCACCTGGAACTGGCCGAACAGGCCATCGTCTCCTACGGCCAGGGGTGCGAGGGGGACCCGATACTCCAGGCGGACACCATTGCAGAAGCGACGATGCGCCTGAAAAAGGCCACCACCCGCGGCACGATCAACTTCAACTCCAACGGCTCCCTGCCGGAACGGGTGCAACTATTGTGCGACGCCGGCATGGATTCCTTCCGATTCTCCCTGAACTCGGTGCGGGAAGAGCTGTACAACCGCTACTACCGCCCCAAGGGATACGCCTTTGGCGACGTGCTCCGCTCCGTCGGGATCGCCAAACAGGCCGGCCGTTTCACCATGGTCAACTACCTGGTGTCGCCCGGCGTCAGCGACGCCCCGGAGGAGGTGGAGGCGCTGGTGCGCTTCGTGGGCGAGACCGGCATCGACATGATCCAGATGCGCAACCTGTCCATCGATCCTGACTATTACAATCGAGAGATGGGGGTGAGAGGCAAAGGGATTGGCATGTACCGCCTGCTGGAGCGCCTGAAACGGGAGTTCCCGAGGTTGCAGTTCGGCTACTACAACCGGACAAAGGAGAATTTCTTTCCAGAGGGCTTTGAACAGGGGTGGCCGATCAAGGATTGAATAAAAAAAATTGGGCTGAAAAGATCCGGCGGGAGAACCGCCCTCCCCTTTACGTGGAGGGCGGTTTTTAGGAGGCTAGCAATAATAAGTTGAATATCAGTCCATGGTGTGGCGGATGTCCTTGCCCTTGACCATGAAGATCACCATCTCGGCGATGTTGGTGGCGTGGTCGGCGATGCGTTCCAGCAGGTCAGTAACTCCCGTTGGATTTGTTCGTTGATCTCGTCCACGAAGTTGTCATCCTTGCAGACCTTGATGGCCAGTTCGGCATCGCTGCGCACAAAGGCGTCCAGGGCCTCCTTGACCATGATCTCGGTCCAGTGGGCCATGCGGGGGATGTCGATGTACGGCTTGAGCGGCGGTTCGTTGTTCAGTTCAGTGGAACGCTTGGCGATATTGGCGCACTTGTCCCCGATCCGTTCCAGGTCGGTGACGATCTTGAGGGCCAGCGTGATGAAACGCAGGTCGCGTGCCGTCGGCTGGCGCAACGCCAAAAGCTCCAGACACTTCTCGTCGATGGTGATCTCCAGATGGTTCACCTCGTGGTCCATGGCGACGATCCGCTCGGCCAAGGGGGTATCCCGATCCACGAGCGCCTTGACCGACCCGGAGATCATCATCTCCACCTTGCCACCCATGGCAAGGAGCATGGTGCGCAGTTCATCCAGCTCTGCGTCGAATGTTGCACTGAAGTGTTCACGTTCCATGTATCCTTATCCTTTCCATCCCGCAACCTGTTCGGATTTCCATTGTATTCATGCGGCGGCACATGTGGCCCGGATCACGTCCCCGGCCAATCAACTAGCCGAATCTGCCCGTGATATAGTCTTCGGTCTGCTTTTTCTCGGGGTTGGTGAACACCTTCCTCGTTTCACCGATCTCGACCAGTTCGCCAAGGTAGAAGAAGGCCGTCACATCCGATACCCGTGCCGCCTGCTGCATGTTGTGGGTGACGATCACAATAGTATACTTCGATTTGAGCTCTTCGATCAACTCCTCAATCTTGAGGGTCGAGATCGGATCGAGCGCCGATGCCGGCTCGTCCATTAGGATCACTTCCGGTTTGACGGCGATGGTCCTGGCGATGCAGAGACGCTGCTGCTGCCCGCCTGACAGCTCCACTGCCCCGGTGCGCAGGCGGTCCTTGACCTCGTCCCACAGGGCAACCCGCTTCAGGCTCGACTCGACGATCTCGTCGGCGTCTCCCTTTTTCAGGATGCCGTTCAGCTTGTAGCCGGCAATCACATTGTCGTAGATGGACATGGCCGGAAAGGGGTTGGGTTTCTGGAAGACCATGCCGACCCTGCGGCGGATCGTGACCGGGTCCACACTGCGGCCGTAGATGTCGGTGTCGTCCAGCATGATGGTGCCGGTTACCCGTGCGGAAGGCGTCAGATCGTGCATCCGGTTGATACTGCGCAAAACGGTCGACTTTCCGCAGCCGGACGGACCGATGATGGCGGTCACACTGTTTTCGGCGACATCCATGACGGTGTTTTTGACGGCGTGGTTTTCACCGAAATGGATATTTAGGTCACGTATGGATAGTTTGCAATTCATGAAAGTCCCTCTCAGGAATGTTTAGTTCTGCCAAGCCAGCGGGCGGCCAGGCTCAGGCCGAACATCAGTACCACCAGTACAAGGGCGCCGGCCCAGGCCAGGCGGTGCCAATCCTCATACGGCGAAATGGCAAAATTGAAGATCTGCAGCGGCAGGGCGGCCATGGGTTCGGTAAGCTTTCTGCTCCAGAACTGGTTGCCGAGCGCCGTAAAGAGCAGCGGCGCCGTTTCTCCGGCCACGCGGGCGATGGCCAGCAGGACGCCGGTGATAACGCCGGTCAGGGCGCTCCTCAGGGTTACCTTGATGCTGGTGCGCCAGAGCGGCACCCCCAGGGCCAGCGACGCCTCGCGCAGCGTTGCCGGCACCATCTTGAGCTGTTCCTCGGTGGTGCGCAGCACGATGGGCACCATGATCAGCGAGAGCGCGAAAGAACCGGCCAGGGCCGAAAATCCCTTCAGCGGCACGACCAGCAGGCTATAGGCCACCATCCCGGTAATGATCGAAGGGATGCCGGACAGGACGTCGGCGCAGAAGCGGATTGCGGTGGCAAGCCGGCCGGTGCCGTACTCGGTCAGGTAGACGGCGCCGAAGATGCCGACCGGGAGCCCCACAAGCGAGGCCATGCCGATCATGACGGCGGAACCGGCGATGCCGTTGGCCATGCCTCCACCCGCCTCACCCGGCGGCTGCGGGATGTTGGTGAAAAATCCGGGATTAATGGAGCTGATACCCATCTTGATGATGTGGTAGAAGATGATGACCAATGGCAGCAGCACAAGGATCGTTGCAACTCCCATCAACAAGGTGGCCGCCAGGTTGGATGCCCGCCGAATGGTGATCGAGCGCAGGGTCATGCCACGCCTCCCTTCCATTTGCGGGTAACGCTCCAGAGGAGCATGCGGGCCATGAAGTTGATGAACAACGTAACGACCAGAAGGATCAGTCCGATCTCCATCAGCGCCGCGGCATGCAACTTGGTAGTGGTTTCGGCGAACTCGTTGGCGATGACGCTGGGCATGGTGTAACCCGGCGAGAGCAGCGAGAGTGAGATCAGGGGCGTGTTACCGATCACCATGGTGACCGCCATGGTTTCGCCGATGGCCCGGCCGAGACCGAGGATCACCGCTCCCAGGATGCCGGAACGGCCGTAGGGGAGCACGGCGATGCGGATCATCTCCCAGCGGGTCGCCCCCAGGGCAATGGCCGCCTCCTTCTGACTGGCAGGCACCGCCATGAGAACTTCCTTGGTGATCGATGTTATGATCGGGACGATCATAATCATCAGGATAAAGACGGCGGCCAGCATGCTGACGCCATAGGGCGCTCCCCTGAAAAAGGGGAGGAAGCCGAAGCGCCTGATCAGAAAGGGTTCCACGGTGCTTTGCAACCAGGGGGTCATAACCAGAATCCCCCACAGACCGTATATGACGCTGGGGATTGCGGCCAGGAGTTCAACGAGGGATGCTGTCACAGCGCCCAGCTTGTGAGGTGCAAGTTCGGTAATGAAGAGTGCGGTGCCGACACTGAGCGGGGTGGCCAGCAGGATGGCCAGGATCGACGAGACCACTGATCCGTACAGATAGGGTAAGGCTGCGAAGCTACCCTGCACTGCATCCCAGTCGCTTCCTGTTATGAATCCCCACCCGAATTTGCGTAGCGACGGCAGGCTTTCCAACACCATCTCAGCCGTCATGACCAGCAGGATGATGAGGATGCTGAGCGCGAAGATGAGGGTGATGGCGCGGTATATGCGGTCACCGTATTTCTTCGTGGTCGTGGTATTCACATGGTCCTCCAATGCTACGCTCTCTCTGATCTCATGAATTTTTAATTATGCCAGCCGAGTATTACACCCCGGCTACAGAGAAGAAACTATCCGGCGACTTTTTCACTTCTGTGACAATCTCTCTAGATTATATAACGGCTGGAATGATCGAACAACAAGCTGAATGCACTGAGAAGCATCTGTATCTATCCCGAAAGAACCCATTTCCAAACACGGTGAATGGGGTTGATCCATTTTTGTGATGTTTCGGACAGGGCGTCGAAAAAAAGCGCGGCCCGTAGCGTAGCGGGGCCGCGCGGTGAATATATAGTATAGAGCCGTTATTTGATAGTATCGAGAGTCTTGTCCACCATTGCGGCAACGTTTGACGGAAGGGGGGCATAGAGCAGCGGGGCGGCCATTTTCTGTCCCTTGTGCAGCTCCCATTTGAGGAACTCCACCAGTTTCTTGCCCTTGACGGCATCTTTTTGCTGTTGATACACCAGAAGATAGGTAAATCCGGCGATCGGGTAGGCATCCTTACCCGGCTGGTTCACGAGGCCGATACGGTAGTCGGCAGGCATATGTTTCGCAGCGCCGGCAGCGGCAGCGGTCGTTGTGGCGATCGTAGGTTCGACGAACTGGCCGGCCTGATTTTGTATGAAGGCGACCGGGAGTTTGTTCTCGAAGGCATAAGCCAGTTCCACGTAGCCTACGGAGTATTTGGTGTTCTTGATCTGGCCGGCGACCCCCTCATTACCTTTACCGCCCAGACCGACAGGCCACTTGACGGAGGTGTCGGTACCGACCTGGCTTTTCCACACCGGGCTGACGCTGCAAAGATAGGAGGTGAAGATGGCGGTCGTGCCGCTGCCGTCGGAGCGATGTACGACAATGATAGGCTCGTTGGGAAGCTTCACGCCGGGGTTGTCGCCGGCAATACGCTTGTCGTTCCACATGGTGATCTTGCCGAGGAAGATGTCGGTCACGTCGGCGGCCTTGAGCTTGAGCCCCTTGGAGACACCGGGAAGGTTGTAGGTGATAACCACTGCGCCCATCACCGTCGGGATGTGAAGCAGTTTTCCGGGTGCGGCGGCGAGTTCTGCATCGGAGAGCGGCTTATCACTGGCGCCGAAGTCTACTGTACCTGCGGTGATCTGCTTGATACCGCCGCCGCTGCCGATGGACTGGTAGTTGAATTTCACCGAGGTGTCGATCTTGGCGTACTCGCTGAACCATTTGGAATAGAGCGGATAGGGAAAGGTGGCGCCGGCGCCGTTGATCAGCGTTTCAGCGGCAGCCTGACCTGCGACACAGACCGTTGCCAGCAGGGCGAGCGTCAGAAAACTTTTACGGATGGATGAAAACATCAGTGATCCTCCTTTGTATTATATGTTGTTGTGCATCGAAAAATTGTACAGAAATATTATTACAGTTACGTTACAGACCTGATAAATATCCGTGACAGGCGCGTGCCTGATCAGGCAATAGGAAGCGTGAACGAGAATATGGACCCTTTGCCGAATTCATTGTTCGTCACGGAGATTTCACCTCCATGCAACTGGACGATGTGCTTGGCGATGGCCAGTCCCAGGCCGGTGCCCCCCTGGTCACGGCTACGGGCCTCATCGACCCGGTAGAAACGCTCGAAAATACGGGGGATGTCCTTGAAAGGGATACCGATGCCGGTATCGGCAACGGATATCCTCAGAAACCGGGTGTCATCATCCATGCGAACCAGGAGGGTCGCCATTCCTTGGGGTGGGGTGTATTTGATGGCATTGTCCAGCAGGTTCACGATCACCTGCTCCACACGTCCCTGGTCGGCCATCACCCGCGGCAACCCGGACGGAATATCGATCTGCATCCTGATGTCCTTCTTGCGGGCGTTGTCCTCCAGCAGCATAAAGGTCTTGCGCATGGTGCCGGAGATATCCAGCGGGTGGAGGTCAAGCGCCATATCCCTGGATTCCAGGGTCGAAAGGGTGAGAATGTCATTGATAAGGGCCGTCAGCCGTTCGGAGTGGTTGAGGATGATCTCCACAAAGCGCACGGCCCGGTCGGCATCCGACTGAAGCGCCCCGTCCAGCAGTGTCTCGGCGTACCCCTTGATGACCGATACCGGGGTGCGCAATTCGTGGGAGACATTCGCAACGAAATCGCGGCGGATATTTTCGACCTGCTTCATATCGCTGATGTTGTGAAACACCGCGACAACGCCGCTCTTCCTGCCATCGACGGTAAGCGGGGCCCAGTGGGTGAGCAGGGTAATCTCCCCCGGCTGGATGGTGATCTCACGGATAAGTTCGTCGCCCTCGGCGGCCCCCAGCGCGGTAAAGGCGTCCAGGAGATCGGGATGGCGCGAGATTTCGATCAGCTTGCGCCCCTCAACATCGCCCGAGATGGAAAAAAGCTTGCGGAACGCCGGGTTCACCAGGGAGATCACCCCCTCCGGCGATGTGACCATCACCCCTTCACCCATGCCGCGCAGGATCGTGTCCAATTGCTGCTTTTCCGAGGAGAGCCGCTGCATCTGCTTTTCGATCCTCTCACTCATGTCGTTGAGTACGCGGGCCAACTCGCCCACCTCGTCATGGCCTGACGCCGGTATCCTGACCGGAGATTCGCCGCGCCCGATACGGGCGGCCGCCGTTGCCATCTCCCGCAGGGGACGGTACGTCATATTTGAGAGGACATAGCTCAGAACCATGGCGGCCAGGATGGTCAGCAGCGTGGCGATGCCCACCGCGCGATGCAGTGCCTTGCTGGAATTGGTGAGGTAGGATAACGGCATGGCCAGCCGGACAAAGCCTTCGGTCCTGCCGCTCCCATAGGTCATGGCCACATAGAGCATCTCTGTTTTGAGCGTCTCGGAATAGCGCATGACGATTCCGGTTCCCGAAGCGAGCGCAGCCTGAACCTCGGGGCGGTCCAGGTGGTTTTGAAGTTCGCCGAGATTGTCGCCGTTGACCTCCGAATCGCCGACCACGCGGCCGTCAGGGGCGATCAGCGTCAGCCGCTCCTTGATGGTGGAACCGACCGTCTCGGCCAGTTTCTGGGGAGGCTGCTTCATATGGTCGTACATCACCAGCAGGCGGGCCATCTTGGCCTGGCTGAGCAGGTACCCACGGCTCTCCTCCACCAGGTTAGTCTCCAGGACATGGTCCATGTACAGATAAATACTGCCTGCAGTCGCAACGATCAATAACAGGTACGACAACATCAGCCTCATGCGGAATCCCATCATTACTCCTCTATCTTGTAGCCGAAGCTGCGCACGGTCTTGATCAGATCTCCCGGCTTGCCCAACTTGCCGCGCAACCGGGTGATGTGAGTATCGACGGTTCTGGTGTCTCCCACATTATTGTAGCTCCAAACGTTCTGGAGCAGCAGTTCCCTGCTCAGCACCCGGCCGGGGCGTTCCGCCAAGTACAGCAAGAGCTTGTACTCGGTGCTGGTCAGTTCCACCTCGCTCCCTGCGCTCAACACTCGGTGGCGCTCGGTCTCTATGGATATATCACCGATGGAGATGAGTCCCTCGGCCAACGACGACAACTGGCTGTCGCAACGCCTCAGAATCGCCCGGATGCGCAGCAGAAACTCCCGCATGGAAAAGGGCTTGACCAGATAGTCGTCAGCCCCCACCTCGAAGCCGACAACCCGGTCTATCTCCTCCCCCTTGGCGGTCAGCATCAACACCGGGACCTGGCTGGTACGGCCGTCCTTGCGGAGTTCCTTGCACACATCCGTGCCCATCATGCCCGGCAGCATCAGGTCGAGCACGACCAGGTCCGGCGCGTCACGCCGCGCCATCTCAAGACCGTCGAGACCGTCATACGACCATTGCATCTTGAACCCTTCCTTCTCCAGGTTGAACACGAGCAACTCGGCCAGGTCTTTTTCATCCTCGATAATCAGGATCTTTTTCATTGGGGCCTCCCTGAGGCGCATAACATAAAATTTCTTATATTTTACCCTTTTTTTGCTTTCTTGTAACATAGCATTATTACAATTGTGTTACGAAAGCCTAACATGTTTGTGTGGGATGTGGCTTTATTACCCGTTTATTTGCCTGGAAGCGACGTGTCAGCCGAATGCCTGCCCCGAGGGGGTTAAAATTTTACTCTTCCTAAATACCCACTAGCTACTAAAATTTTGGCTTGCGTTTTTCAAAGCATTTGTGTTAATAATAACGAATATATTAAAGGTTTTGCAGTCCCCACAGTTAGGTGAATCCCACCGTTACGGTATCCACCAGTCAAAGACAGACTGGTGGAATTTTAGTTTAACTAAAAAGGTGCCCGAGTGAAAAAAAAGAAGATGCTCCTTTCGCAAGAGACCATGGACGTGAGTTTCGTGCGCAAGGTTGAAGCTTTGTCCGGTACGTCGGTGCGGCGTTGTTTCCAGTGCGGCAAATGTTCGGCCGGCTGTCCCATGGCCACCTTCATGGAGCATCCCCCCAACAGGGTCGTGCGGCTGCTGCAACTCGGTCAATGGCGCCGCATCCTGGAGGGGCGCTCCATCTGGTACTGCGCCTCCTGTGAGACCTGCTCCACCCGCTGCCCCAACAAGGTGCACCTGGCCTCGATCATGGACGCCCTGCGCAAGCTGTCCTGGGATGCCGAAGGACCGTCCAAGGAGAGTTACGTGCAGTTGGCCAACCGGCTCTTTCTGCAAAACATCCGCACCTACGGCCGCCAGTACGAGATGCGCCTGGCAGCCGTGTTCAATGTCAAATCCGGCCAGTTTCTGAAGGACCTGATGCTCGGCCCCAAACTGATCACCAAGGGGAAGCTGAAGGTGTTCCACCAGAAGAACAAGAACATGACCGAGATCGAAAAGATCTTCAGCCGCATCGAAGAGATGCGTAAGAACGGGGAGGCTCTGTGACCCCAAAGAATGCCCTCCGGTACGCCTACTACCCCGGCTGCTCCCTCCATGCCTCGGCAGGCGAATACGATCTTTCTACGCGGGAGTTGTTCAGGAAACTCAACATCGGCTTGACGGAGGTGCCGGACTGGTTCTGCTGCGGCGCCACCCCGGCCCACAACGTGGACGAACTGCTCTCCCTCTCCCTGTGCGCCAAGAACCTTGAACTGGCGGAAAAGGTGGAGGGCGACCTGGCGGTCGCCTGCGCCGCCTGCTTCTCGCGGCTCAAGACCACCCAGCATGTCCTCTCTGAAAGCGACGTCAAGCGCAAACAGGTGGAAAAGGCCATTGACGCCCCGGTGCCCCTGAACGGCAACGTCAAGCACCTGCTGGACATCCTGGCCCGCGACCTGGGTCTGGAGCGTCTGGAGCAGGCCGTCACGAAACCGCTCTCCGGCCTGAAGGTGGCCTGCTACTACGGCTGCCTCCTGACCCGGCCAAACGACGTGC
>JBEKFJ010000096.1:0-10529 GCA_050013355.1 Oryzomonas sp. | reverse complement strand
AAAATGGCCGGCAGCACTACCGGCATTGCAATCACGGCAACCGTGCCGCGCACCAGCGCGCCCAAGCACCACCGAGAAGACAACATATATTGAATCTCCCAGACCATCACGGCCGCTACTGCACCGGCGGCTTACAGAACCTGCGCACCTTGGCAATCAACTCCTGTTCGCTGCAAGGCTTTATGATAATCTCCCTGGCACCATATTTCAATGCCTTCAATACGGCCGTCCTGGTCCAACGCTGAGCACTCATGATAATTGGTGGCGGAGAATCCTGACGGATGGCGTTGACCTTGATGCAGACCGCCAGTTCGTGGTCATTCGCATCCTGCGCGCCTATCAGCACCAGCCGAACGTTGCGGCCGGCGAAGAGATCCTTGATGTCGGCATTGAGCGTCCCCTCAACCACCTGGTAGCCGCTTGAACCGGCCGCCGCCACCATCTGGCTGCGTTCCTCGTGATCGTCTCCCAGCACCACGACGCTGTCAATCCCATCCTCAGCCGGTCCGGCTTCCAATGAAGCGGCGGCAACCTTGGTTTGCGGTTCTGACGAGGTCCCCTCGGCAGGAGCGGGCTGGGCGGCTTCCTCCTCAGCGGACTGCGCCGGCGGTTCCTCGCTGGGGGGATCAAACTGGTTGCCCAATTCGACGGGTATGAGCACATCCAGATAATTCAACTCCTGGCCCGGCATCTCCAGTTTCGAGCGGAACATGAGGTAGTCGCCCTCGGGGAGCGGCTCGGTTTCACTAAGCTCATCGATGTCAGGGATGAACTTTTTGGGCGTAAGCAACTTCAGATGCGCCTTGTTGGGGAGACTGCCTTGAAAAACGGTATTGAACGCCCCGTTGATCATGTTGGCGATCTCGGCAAAGGCGTCTATATCGTCGTTTTCAATGATGCACAGGCGCCTCTTTTCCTGGATGCGGGCCGGGGGGATGCCCAACAGGATACTGCTCATAACGATGGCGTCGCGCAGGGAGAACAGAAGAAAAAACTGGCCGGTATAGGCCTCCCGTGACTCGACCCCGATCACGAAACAGGAATCATCCACACCGCTGAAGTAGGATGTCTTGCTGGTGGTAAGGGAATCCGAAAGGGAGATGGCAAGCTCCTGCCCCAAAAGCATGCCGCTTTCCTCGCCGGCCTGCTTCAGGGCAGAAGCCAAAATTTCATGTAATATGGTATATCCATCCATCGGGGATTGTCTTCCGGTCCTGGATCACACATTGCGCCGTAACCATCACATCTGCGGCCGCAAAGCGCGGTTAGTCTTCTTTTTTAAGGGTGAGCCCGACGAGAAACCTGTTGTCGTTGACTCTGAAAGGAATGACGACGCAGTCGATGTCGGAGAGCGAGTTGACGGTATAATCTTCGCCGGAGATAACCGTTGGAATCGAGAGTTTTACATCCATACCTCCCTTGGAAAGCACCTGCTTTACGCTGCCCCCCAGCATATTGGCGATTTCGCCGATGGCATCGTTTAAGTCCTCGTCTACCTCCTCGCATTCCGTACCGAGCATGCTGGAGGTAATCTGAAGGGCCAGGGCAACCGGGCAGTGTATGGAAATCACCCCGGAATAGATGCCCGCGAATCCAACCATACCGGTAATGCTGCATTGAAAGCGGTTTATCGGGTCCTTGAGAGGATAATCGTCCGACGGATCCATCATGACCATCGTGGAAAAAACGTCCTTAGTAGCGTCGATCACATACCTGGCAAGCTGCTCTTCCGTAAATCTGGCAGTAGCAGCGATGTCGACGTTAAGACTCATATCAGCCCTCCAAGTTTTTCCTGCAACTGCTCAGGGGTAAAGGGCTTTTTGATGCTGTCGCTGGCCCCGCTCGCGATGGCCTCCTTGAGTATCTCCTCCCCCCCCTCCGTGGTAATCATGACAATCGGGACCGAATTGCCGTTGGCCCTGACCTGTTTGATGAATTCCAGGCCATCCATGTTGGGCATGTTGATATCGGAGAGGATCAGCGTAACCGGTTTGCCGGAGGCAAGCACACCAAGCCCTTCAATGCCGTCGCCTGCTTCATATATTTCATCGACTGTCAGGCCTGCCTGCCTGAGCGAACGTGAAATGATCTTGCGCATTGTGGAAGAATCGTCAACGATGAGAATATTCGCCATGCCAGTAATCCTCCTCTTTCGTTATCATGTTGGACATCGTTGTTATAGATTTAAACGTTATACATAAATACCATAAAAATACTATTAGTTCATCCAATTTTTATTATTTTCTAATATTGGGGCGAGGTTACGGACTTCCTTGGCTTTGCGTCATACCTTACCCATGTTTTGCCTTCTGATACGCGTTATATTCTTATACTCTATTTGAGATAAAAAAACAATGCGCTGACATGTCAAGTCATTACTTTCATGCCGCATATTTTCCGCCAGTGCGGGCTGAGCCTGACCGGGCCGCGCCGCTTCAAGCCGCTGCCAGGCATTCCGCCGCACGAAGCAGCCGGTCCACCTGCTCCGGCGTCCCGGCCTCGCTGTAGAGCCGCAGGACCGGCTCGGTGCCCGAGGGGCGGATCAAAAGCCAGTCGCCGTTCTCGAAGATGAACTTGAAGCCGTCGCTGAAGTTGGTGGAAGCCACCCGCCGGCCGTCGATCTCGGTCGGTGGCTGGGCGTTCAGACGGGCAATGAGCTGTTCCTTGACGCTCGACTCGATACGCCGGTCGATACGGCGGTAGGAGAAATGCCCGATCTCATCCATGGTTTCGTCGAGGAGTTGGCGCAGGCCTTTCCCGCTGACCGCCACGGACTCCAGCAACAAAAGCCCCAGCAGGATGCCGTCCCGTTCCGGGATGTGGCCCTTGACCCCCAGGCCGCCCGATTCCTCGCCTCCAATGAGGATATCCTCCGTCAGCATCAGTTCGCAGATGTGTTTGAAGCCGATAGGGGTTTCAAAAAGCGGCAGATCGTATTTCCGGGCCAAAAGGTCCACCATGCGGGTGGTGGAGACGGTCTTGACCACGCCGCCCCGCAGCCGCTTGTGTTCGATAAGGTGCCGCAGAATGACGGTAAAGATGCAGTGGGACGAGAAAAAATCTCCGTTCTCGTCGACCGCCCCGATCCGGTCGGCATCACCGTCCAAAGCCAGCCCTACCCGGTATTTGCCCCCTCTGAGAAGTGAGGAGAGTTCCTTGAGATGTTCGCCGATCGGTTCGGGAGGCTGTCCCCCGAACAAGGGGTTCTCGCTGGCATGGATCTCATCGATGCCGGCCAGCAGGCGGGGGAGGAAACCGGAGCCGGCGCCGTACATCGGGTCAACCACGGCCGGAATTGCGGCCCCGGCGATCAGGTCAAGGTCCACGTAACGGCCGATCTGGCGAAAATATCCCACACAGGGATCGAATATTTCAATCATCCCCTTGTGCAGGGCCTCCTCGAAGGAGGTTGCAACCACCCGGCGGTCGTTGGCCGTATTGAAGGCAACGATCTCCTCCAGCACCTTTGTGGTGGAGGGGCGGGCCGAGCCGCCAAAACGCTCCTTGACCTTGAACCCGTTGTATTCCGGCGGGTTGTGACTTGCGGTGATCATGATACCCGCACCGGCGCCCGATTCGCGAACCGCCCAGGACACGGCCGGCGTCGGCGCATAACCATCGGTCAAACGGACGCGTATGCCGTTCCCGGCCGCCACTTCGGCCACCCGCCGGGCAAAATCGCGGGAAAGAAAACGCCGGTCATAGCCGATCACAACCCCGTTGTCGCCTGAGCCGTCACGATTGAGGTAATCCATGGTGGCCTGGGCCACCCGGGAAAGGTTGTCAAAGGTAAAATCGCGGGCAATGATGCCGCGCCAGCCGTCGGTTCCGAATTTGATCTGCATTACTCCCTCCTCGGTATGAAAAACGGTCTTTCACTGCCCCTCCCCTTCAATTCCGTACAGCCAGACCAGCACCTCCGCCACGGCGCGGTACAATTCCGGCGGGATGAACCGGTCGGTGTCCACCTGCATCAGCAGGTTGAGCAGTTCCGGCGATTCGTGGACATAAACCCCCGCTTCACGCGCGCAGGCGATGATCGCCTCGGCCAGCACCCCCTTGCCCCTGGCGACGACCACCGGGGCATAATAGCCCTGTTTGTAGGCAAGGGCCGCGGCGCGGCGTTCTTCATCCTTATGGGATTTCATCTGTTATACCGATCTCCGACGGCACCAGCCCGGACGCCTCAAGCTGCTCGCCAAGACGGCCAAAACCCGCCTTCAGGCGTTCCGCCGAGCCGGGCTTTGTCGCGTCCAGTTCGATGCCGACCCTGGTGCCGTCAAGCTTCAGGCGTGCCGTGACATTTCCCAGCTTCGGCATATCCAGCGTGAGCGACGTCTCCCAGGAGCGCTCCTGCTCCCCGGACGCATTCCGGCGCGCTTCTCGTTCCCGCACCGTCCACTCCATCCGTTGGCCCGGCACCAGGTCCCCGCGAAAGAGGATTTGTCCGCTTTGCAACGCCGTCAATTGCTCCTTGACAATCGGCAGGGCCCGCTGGTCCACCATGCCTTCATGGGTCATGGCGGCGCCGGCCTTCCTGAGCGCAGCCTCCATGGCCTCCATGATCTCGACCGATCCGCCTTTCATGCCCGCCAGAGCCGCGTCCTGCGCCGGATTGGCCGTCTCCTGCCCGGGCAGGCGGCGCAGTTGGGACAACTGGCCCTGCGGTTCCCGCAAAAGATCTTCCAGGGAGTAGTCGCCGCCAAACCAGCGAGCCAGGTGGGACTCGTAAAACAGCCCACCCTCCTGCAACCCCTGCTTTAGAAACCTGCTTAATTGGGAGGCGTCGGTCGGCGGCTCCGACAACAGGGTTTTCAGGATCCCCAGGGTCTCCCGGGCCGAAAGTTGTTCGCCGGCAGCGCCGAGAAATCCGCTCAGCCACCGGCCGGTTTCGCTGACCTGCGCATCGCCGGGCTTGCCGAAGCGGGCCATCAGGAAGGTGGGTTGCGGTTCGTCGGAGACGAAGAAGAGCG
Organism: Oryzomonas sp.; assembly: GCA_050013355.1. Lineage (GTDB taxonomy): Bacteria > Desulfobacterota > Desulfuromonadia > Geobacterales > Pseudopelobacteraceae > Oryzomonas. The sequence continues at coordinate 5,556 of JBEKFJ010000096.1, read as the reverse complement.
TGACCATGTCGCCCTGCTTGATTCCTTTGGGCAGCATGAATTCCAGGGATTGACCGGCTACCTGCACCATGAAGCGCCCCCCGCCCAGGGAGTTCATGATTTCGCCCTTGATCTGCTGGCCCGGTAAAAATCCGGTCGCGGAGGCCTGCTGGTCGATGGCCTCAAGGAGCGCCAACCGATTTCCCTTTATCAATGCCTGGAGCAGTTTGGCCATATCGTCGCTGAGGACGATGCCGCTTCCGGGCTGGAGCGCTGCCTGCCGGACCGCCACGTCCGCCTGTAGTGCCGCATTCGCCTGGAGCGCTGCGCCCGCCTGAAGCGCGGCGTCCGGCTGTGGTGACGGTGGGCCGGCAGGCTGGCGACCGCTCATGACCGTCTGATAGGTGATGGCCTCGTCCAGGATCGCGGTAAAGGCCGGAGAATCCGGCGGCAGGCTTTCCAGCACCGTGTTCAGCCGCTCCAGCACGTACATCTGCTGTTCCGAAACACCCCCTTCGCTGTGCTCCAGCCCGCTCAGCCAGCGACCGGCCTCGCTGAGGGAGCTGGGAACGCCGGCGGCGGGCCGTTGCAGCGCAAACAGCGGCCGGGGATCGGATGTGATAAAGGTTAATCGGAGGATGTCCCCGGTTTGAACCTGCCGGGGCACAACCAGTTCCAGCGACGTCCCCGCAAGCTGGACAAACACCCGGCCGCCGGGCAAGGTGCCGACCACCGCCGCGTCGACCTCCTCTCCCGACTTGAGGGGAAGCGGCGTTACTGGCGGGTTGGCCGCCTCGGTCAGGTCAAAATGGACGGAGCGGGCAATATTTTGGAGGATCTGGGACGCATTGGCCTCAAAGGACGACAGGCGAGCCTGCTCGGGGGGTACGTCCTGGTCGCCCGCCACTATCCCTGCGCCCTGCCCGGCACGCCCCTGTTCGAGAGGGAACTCCGGCAGCAGGGTTGGGCCGCCGGTGCCCCCCTCGCGCGCCGTCCCATAGGTAAGGGCCTCGTCCATCAGGTTGGCAAGAACGCCGGCCTCTCCCGGGGAGCGCCGCAGCATGTCGCCGATACTCTGCAAGGAGGCCCGTTGTTGCGGGTCAACGATCTCTTCGCTGTCCACCAGGAGGCTCAACAGCCGGGACGCGTCGGAGAGGGTGACCGGTGGGGAAGCGGTGTCCTGGCGGGCAACGGCAAAGGTGGAGCGGGGTTCCCCCGAGACAAAGGTCATCTCCAGGGTCTGCCCCGGCTGCACCGACATCGGCAGGGCCAGGTTGAAGCGCTCCGCGCCGATCTGCACCTGGGTCAGGTTGTTCGGCAGCGTCGTCAGCACCTGGGCGCTTACCTGCTGGCCGGGGACGAAGCTGACCCGTGCCCCAGGCTCCTGCTCGGCGCTTACGAACGAGAGGTTGGACGCCTTGGAGAGCAGGTCGTACACCTGGCGTTGGATGTCAGTCGGTTGAGCCATAATCTCCTTGCGCAGGAACCGGCGCCATTGTCCTCAGTACTCCTGCCATGACAATATCGTGTTGTCTGTCATTCTGTAAACGGCCTCGACGGTGCGGGCCGCGTCCTTGACGAAACCCCGTGCCGTGATCCGGAAGACGGTCCCATTGCAGTTGAACGTCACTTTGGCCGGGAGGCCAGGGCTATTCGTGAGGTTGGTGAGCAGCGGATCGACCCGTGACGACAGCTCCCCGGGGGCCTTAAATGGCGCCAGTTGCCGCTGCTCGAGGACTTGTTCCGCCATCCGGTCAGTGATCCGGTTGTCGAGGGCCATGAGGACCTCCTTGGGGGCGGTATTCACGTTGACGGTCAGGGCGGCAATGGTCCCCGTCTGGTTGGGATAGATGGTCACGAATGGGGTGAGCTTGGCGACCATGTCCGGCGTGAACCCCTTGACCAGGGAGAGTTCGGTCACTGTGGTCATCTTCCCGTTACGGGCCACATAGGGCGGGTTCAGGGACTTGTAGTAGGAGGTCTCCGCTCCGTTGGCCAGGGGGATGTCGTCGGTGTCGATCCAGTCCGCCAGGGCGTTCCACACGCTCTCCGGTATCTGCAACTGCGTGCCCAGCCGCTTCAGGACCTCCATGACATTCGGGTCGGGCTCGCCGTTAGGCTGCACCAGGCTGTTGAGGTTGATCTTGCCGCTCTCCTCGGTGATCGTGATCTCGATGCGGCCGGTCTCGTCCTCCTGTTTGAAAGGAACGGCCCACTTGTCCGAGAGCGACGTATAACCCTGGCCTGAAATCGCCATCCGGAGCAGGCTCTTGCCGCCGTAGGCCCCCGATTCCGCCAGGAGCGATGCCTGCTGGCCGTCGCGGAAGCTGCGGTTGAGCGACGTATCCACGTATACCTGGTGGATAAGTTCCACCGCCGCCGCCACCATCAGGGCGGTGACCACCAGGGTCAGGACCAGGGCAAACCCCTTATCCCCTCTCATGAGGGGGTCACCCTGGGGAACGCATAGACGGAAAACTCTACCAGCTGGCCCTCCTGCTCCTCCACCTGCACCGTGATGCGCACGATCTTCGGCAGGCCGCCGTTCAATGTCGCATCCCAGCTTTTGACCCATTTCGAGCCGTCGTTGCTGCATTCCACCAGGAAGGAACTGATCCGCTCCATCTGCGGGTAGGCGGGCACGGCCGTCGATACCAGCAGGATATCCTGCTCCTTGCGGGTCAGGATCAGTTTTTGCTCATCCTTCTCCACCATGCGGTACTGCACGTCGATGACGCCCGATTCCTTGCTCCCGGCGACAAGGGGTGCCGGGGGTGCCAGGGTGGTCAATTCCAGGTTGGAGGCAGGCCGGCCGAAACTGTCCCGGTCCTCGACGATGAATCTGAGGAGCTTGTCTCCTCTGATGTAGCGGGCTGCATCGATCTCCCGCCGCAGGAGGTCAAGGGTACCACCCAGTTCCCGGCGTTCCTCCATTCCCTGAGCCGACCGTTCCCTGGCCTTCAATACCGTGAAATAACTCCCGTACAGCGCGGCAACGAGGATTCCCAGCAGGACCACGGCTATCAGCACCTCCAGGAGGGTGAACCCCCTGGCGGGCTGTCGAAAAACTGTTGCGGAGAGCCGTCTGCGGCGTTGCGCGGTACTCGCAACAATGGCTGACTGCTGGTTATGCCTCGGCTGCTCCTTGCCGGGCACCCGGTATCCGGCCTTCATCATGACGCTTTTCAACAGACTGCTATTTAGGTGTGAGATAGCGCTCAAGCACCACCTCCCGTTTGTCGCTGGTCCGCCACACCCGCAATACCAGCTTCTGGAGAATGGGGAGGTCGGTGGGAAACAGCTCGGCCTGCCAGGAGAGTTCCGGATGAGCCGGGGCCAGGGTCCCTTCGCCCTTCTGGTAGATTCCCTGTATATCCACCAATTCAGTCAGCTTGGCTCGCGCCAAAATCGTCAGGGCGGTGCTGTCCTGCTCGTTGGCAATGATCGTCAGGTGGTAATTGACCGCCCCCAGCACTGTCAGGATGACACTCGCCATGATCGCCAGGGCCATCATCACCTCGAGCAGGGTAAAACCTCTCAGGGACTTGGAATTTGCCGATGTACCGAGTTTAACGCTCATATTTAGGTCAGATTTGCCGCCCCTGATTGAGCAAAACCGCAGGCGTAGCAGGGCTACGCTGAGGATTTTGCGATTGCAGGGGTGGCAAAGATGGCCTGAAGATGAGATGTAAAACGGTATATTGGTGAATTCCGAGTCCCTCATAACGCATCTTCCTGGTAGCCTTGAAAGACCTTGACCTTGCCGCTGGAGGGAAATCCCATCACCGTCCAGAACGTGCCGTCCGCCGAGCGGAGGTGAATGGCGACGAAATCCCGCAGGCCCCCAGCCCCGATATCGAGCCGCACCTGCCCCTCGATCAGTTTGCCCAGGCGGGGGATGACCACATCCGCGACCTGGACGCCTTCCTTGGTCGGCCGCTGTTGCAGGAAGGGGTCGTCGGGCTCCTTTTCGCTCCCGTCGGGCGTGGCCTGCATCACCTTGACGTTGTCCGTGCCCGGCTCCATGTGCAGATAATAGGTGATTCCGGTGGTGGCTGACCGGTCCTGGAGGTAACGCAGCGTCGAGGCCAGGGTCCGGGCCGATATCTTCAGGTCCTCCCGCTCGGAGTTCGGCAGGCGGGGGATGACCAGCGTCATTACCATGCCGATGATCACCAGCACCACCATGATCTCCAGCAGCGTGAAACCGCGGCGGTCAGTCATTACTCGACATACTTGCCACAGAGGCGCAGAGACACGGAGGTACCATGGAGTTCATTCCAGAATGAACGTTATGGGAAACGTGTTGTTCCATTGTGAATTTCAGATGACCCAACATACTGTTCTCTATTGTTTTTGTCTCCGCGGCTCTGTAGCAATTCCGCCCTGGTTCACAGGAATTCCGACAGCTTCTCCCGCTCATCCACCAGGTAAAACTCCAGCGTCTTGCGCAAGGCATCGTCGGCGCTCGTCACCGGCTCCCATCCCAGGCATTCCTTGGCGCGCCGGACCGAGGGGACGCGGGTCAGCATATCCTGGTACCCCTTGCCGTAGAACTGGTCGGATGAGGTCTCGACGATCCGGCATTTCTCCGCCTTTTCCCGGTAGAGCGGGAATTCGGCCACCATGTCGCGCAGCTTGTGGGCCAGCTCCTTGACGGACAGGTCGTTGGCCGGGTTGCCGATGTTGAAGATCTTGCCGTCGGCGCAGCCGTCCCTGTTCTCGATGATCCGCATCAGGGCGTCGATGCCGTCTTCGATGAAGGTGAAGCAGCGGCGCTGGTTGCCGCCGTCCACCAGTTGGATCGGCTCCTCTGCCAGGATATCGTACAGGAACTGGGTCAGGACCCGGGAACTCCCCTCCTTGGCGGTATGGATGCTGTCCAGCTTGGGGCCGATCCAGTTGAAGGGGCGGAAGAGGGTGAACCGGAGCCCTTCATGCATGCCATAGGCATAGATCACCCGGTCGAGCATCTGTTTGGCGCAGGAGTAGATCCAGCGCTCCTTGGCGATCGGCCCCAGCATGAGGGGCGAGTCGTCCTCGTCGAATTCCCGGTCGGGCGACATGCCGTATACCTCGGAGGTGGAGGGGAAGATGACCCGTTTCCCGTACTTGTGGCACAACCTGATGATCTTGAGGTTTTCTTCGAAATCCAGTTCAAAGACCCGTAGCGGGTCCTTGACATAGGTCACCGGCGTAGCAATGGCCACCAGCGGCAACACGACATCGCACTTCTTGATATTGTACTCGATCCACTCCTTGTTGATGGTGATGTCCCCTTCCAGAAAATGGAACCGGGGGTCGCCCAGGGAGCGTTCAAGCTTGTCGCAGGCCATGTCCAGGCCGTAGACCTCCCAGTCGGTGGTTGTGAGGATGCGGTGGGTAAGGGCGTTGCCGATAAAGCCGTTGACGCCGAGGATTAGTACTTTCATGCTCTATTTCTCCTTAAGAGGTCGTTGAAAAACAGTCATCTCGCCGCCGTCCTCGAAAGCCCTTTTGTGCGGCGTAGCGCCCGGCCTTCGCAGCCAAAGCTGCTTCGGCGGAGTAGGCCTGCTACGCCTCCGCAGGGCATTCTGC
>JBEKFJ010000095.1:0-10545 GCA_050013355.1 Oryzomonas sp. | reverse complement strand
AGCTGGCAGATAATAATAATTTCAAAAACACTATAGAAACATTATCACAATCAGATAAAGATGAAAAAGGTGATGAAGAATTAGTACTACGTTTTTTTGCTACAAAAAATGTTCGCGACATATTCAGGGGTAATGTAAGAGATTGGCTTGATGATTATATGGAAAATATAATTTTAGAAAAAACAGTATTTGACTATGCACAAGAAAAAAATGAATTTGAAAGATTATTTTATTATTTAGACGATGTAATTGGTTCTGGTGCCTTTGTTAAATACAGGGGAGATTCCCCTATAGGTGGATTGGCGCCAGCCTATTATGAAGCAGTTTCAATAGGAACTTACAGCGTGATTGACCAAATTAACACCAAAGATCAAAATAAAATAAAACAAGCAATAATAACTACTGTGCAATCGGCAGACTTTCGAAACAATACAGGCCCTGCAGCAAATACGAGACCTAAGCTTGAAGCTAGAATTAGAGTTATTGGCGAGGCACTGCTCCAAGCGTGATTTATGAACTCATGGATAAAGACAATAGAAGACGATTTGAATTGGCGGGAGGCTGAATTAGCTTCTTTAAAAAAGCTTGTTATCGAAGCACAGAAACCTTCTGTCAGATATACTACATTATTGCGAGCCATGTGTGCACTCCTTTATGCGCACTATGAAGGATTCTGTAAATTTCTTTGGGACTATTATCTCGATGTATTAGAAAAACAAAAAATAAAACGAGTAGAATGTAACTCCCAATTAACAAAACTATCATTACAGAAAGATTTTAAAACGCTAAAAGGTGATTTATCTCTAAACTCAATATGGGATTTTTGCAATAAAAGGTTTAGTGAATTATTAGAACATGATATAAATTTTGAAATGAAATTGGAAACACAAAACAATTTGTGGCCTAACGTACTAACAGACAATCTAACTTGTTTGGGGCTTGATTATTCCGTTGTAACTAATAACGAAACAAAATTAAAAAATCTGGTTTCGCGCAGAAATAATATAGCGCATGGTCAAAAGATGATAATTAAAGATTTAGATGAATATCAAAAATATGAAGATGCTGTATTTAATGTTATTTATGAATTAGCTTTTCAAATAGAAGGTGCTATATCTAGAAAACAATATCTTAAAAACGTGTAAATTCTTCTCAAATCAAGCTCTTTTAACTTTTTATATGAATCGAAAACTTCATTTTTATTAGTGAATTACAACACTTCCACAATCATCAGGCTAAAATATTACCCTGCTTTATGCCCCTTGCATCCCGTTGTGCAGTTTTCTTGTTGCATAAATCGTAAGATAAAAAAACGTAATATTTTCCACATAACAATTACACAGCCTCAACACGCCTGTAACAGGGCCATGCTACAAATGGCAAGCATGAGAGCCTACAAAGCGGATCTGCATGTCCATTCGAGCCACTCCAACAAACCCACCTACTGGGCGATGCGCAAGTTCAACTGCCCGGAAAGCTATACCTCCCCCGATTATCTCTACCAGACCGCCCGCAGCCGGGGGATGGATTTCGTCACCATCAGCGACCACAACAGCATCAATGGCGCCCTGGAGATCGCCCACCTGCCTGGCGTGTTCGTCAGTTCGGAGATAACCGCCTATTTCCCGGAGAACAGTTGCAAGGTCCATGTGGTGGTGCTGAACATCACCGAGGCCCAGTTTCACCAGATCATTGAACTGCGCAAGAACATCTACGAGATGGTGGCCTACCTCCACGGGGAGGGCATTGCCCACTTCATGGCCCATCCACTCTATGCCCAGAACGACAAGCTGACCACCGACATCATCGAGAAAGCCCTGGTGCTCTTCACCACTTTCGAGATCAAGAACGGTTGCCGGGCGCGGCGTTTCAACGCATTTACCGAACAGGTCGTCGCCGGCCTGAACGCTGAAACCTTGGAGCGGCTTGCCAATCGACACGATATCCGGCCCTACGGGACCACACCCTGGATCAAGGGGATGGTGGGGGGCTCGGACGACCACGGCGGGCTGTTCATCAGCCGAGCCCATACGGTTGTTGACGGAGCAGGCAGCGTAGATGGTTTCATTCAGGGCGTTAAGGCGGGGCACAGCCGCGCCGAGGGCGCCGACGGCGGCCCTCTGACCATGGCCCACAGCATGTACGGCATCGCCCACAGCTTCTACCGTGAACGCTTCGGCGAACGCCGGCGCAGTTCGACCCCCTTCATCAGCGCCCTGTTGAACCGCTTCTTCAATGTCGGTTCGGCACGGGAGTCGTTCGTTGAAAAAATCAGGCTGTTCATTCTGAAGAACATCCCCGAGTCACGGGACTACCGCGGCCGCAGCTTCGAGGAGGTCCTCGACCGCGAGGCACGGGTATTGCTCAACGACAACGTATTCCTGGCCACGCTCAAGGGCGCCGACCAGAACCGCACCATATTCGCCGTAACCAGCTATCTGGCCAACCGGATGATCTACATCTACACCAACCGCCTGATGTCGCTACCGCTCTCTGCCGGTTTCTTCGACTATGTTACGACCATGAGTACCATCGGCCTGGTGCACCTGCTGGTTACGCCCTACTACCTGGCCTTCCATCACCAGCATAAAGGCAAGGATGTCATGCGCGGCCTGCAGGAGACCTTTCCCAATGCCGGCGGTGGCGGGGGGGGGGAAAAGATCGCCCTGTTCACCGATACGCTTGACGAGATCAACGGGGTGGCGATCACCATCCGCCGCCTCATCCAGACCGCCCGCAACCGGGGGGTGGAGATGACGGTTATCACCGCCGGAGATGCCGCAGCCCCGTACCCCGAGGGGGTCAAGCGTTTCGAGTCGGTTGGCGATTTTGTACTGCCGGAATATCCCGAACTGAAGCTTTCTTTCCCCCCGATCCTGGATGTCATGGATTACATCGAGCAGGGGGGCTTCACCCGCATCCATGTCAGCACGCCAGGAACAGTCGGCCTGCTGGGACTTTTGATCTCCCGCGTGATGGACATCCCGGTGGCCGGCACCTATCATACCGACATCCCACAGTATGTGCGCAGTCTGACCAACGACGAATTCCTGGAACAGGCCGCCTGGAGCTACATGATCTGGTTTTACAACCAGATGGAAGAGGTCATGGTGCCGTCCAACGGGACCAGGCAGCAACTCATGTCGCGGGGCCTGCCGGAGAAGAAGATGAAGCCGCTGCCGCGCTGGGTAGACACGGAACAGTTTACGCCGGTCAGGCGCAAGCAGGATTTCTGGACCAGCCGGGGCATCCCGGAAGGTATCAGGCTCCTGTACGTGGGACGTGTATCTCGGGAAAAATCGCTGGAACTTCTGGCTGAAACGTTCAGCGAGCTGATCGATTCCGGTTTTGATGCCTCGCTGGTGATCGTCGGCGACGGGCCGTACCGCCTGGATATGGAGACGCGCATGAAGGGGTATCCGGCCTTTTTCACCGGCTACCTGGCGGGCGAGGAGTTGCAGGATGGGTATGCCTCGGCCGATCTGTTCGTCTTCCCGAGTGCTACCGACACCTTCGGCAACGTGGTCCTGGAAGCTCAGTCATCGGGATTGCCGGTGATCGTATCCGATGCCGGCGGCCCGAAAGAGTTGATGGTGGACGGTGAAACCGGCATGGTCTTCAGCGCCGGCAGCGGGGCGGATTTGGCCGCTGCCATCAGGTATTTTCTCAATAACCGGGCGATATTGGCTGAGATGGGCCACAATGCCCGCAGATTTACTCTCCATAGCGCACCTGCCGCCGGCGACGTCTACAGCACCATCCTGCAAAGCGGCCGGGCGGCCTGACCGCCCAATCGAGTTTTTTCACTCGCAGTTCCTTCCCCATGATATGCCGGGACAAAAGTCATGGTCCTGGAGTTCTTTTTGATGGGATCTTCTTTGGTTGCCTGCCTGAGCCGCTTATCGGCTATGGTGACAAAGGTGTTACAATCTGGTTGCGCTCGGTGTATATCAACCCTGTTTCCACTCTACCATCCCCGTCCCTGGCCGCCTCGGGCTATTTTGTTTCAATCGTGCAACAAGGCGGATGACATGCCGGCATCACGTCGGATTCCGTTTCGGAATGAACCGTACGCGACATTGGCGCATTTTTTGCCTAACCCCTGAACCCCTTACGCCAGAACGGCGGAGCGGGCGCTGCGTCCGCAATAAATTTTCACAACTGCAACATGTTCTCCACCAAATTTTCCCATTCCGTCTCTTGCGTGTAACGTCGTCGTGCTTTAATTGATGGAACTTGCACGAGATCAGGAGGCGACATGAAACCCGTTTCGTTAAAGACCGGCCCGGCAAAAGAGGTTCACCCCGTACTTGTTTCGGCTGCAACCATGGCCCATGGCTTCATACGCTCGATGGCCATCAAACCATACGCACCGCGGGACCGCCGCCGCGAATTCAGCCTGATGGGGAACTTCCACAGCATGCACAGCATCCGTTGCCAAGTGTTCCGTGAAAAGGGCGCCGGATCGATGCCGACCATCGTGATTGCCGGTTTCGTGCCCGACGCCACGGAAACGATTGAATTCCAGCGCCTGCTTTTGCGCAGATACGGCAATATTTACTATCTCAACTATCCACGCAACGGCTTCTCGGCCGAGATGTTTTCCGCCCAGTTGTCCGATCTGATCGACGATATCCATGCCAAGGGAAGCAAGCCGCTGATCATGAGCATCAGCTTCGGCTCCGGCCTGCTGGTTGATTTTCTCCGGCGGGCCGACGAGCATATCCACGAGAAGATTCGCGGTTTGCTGCTGGTCAGCCCGGTGATCTGTACCGACGACCTGATCCGTCCCAAGAGTGAGAAGCGTGACGGCGTCCGTTTTCTGGAGAGCAGCCTTCAGAAGATCATCACCGCCGACCCGTCCAAACATGACGAGTTGGAGAAACAGGTGGAACGCTCGCGCCGCTGTTTTCAGGCCCTGTTCGCCGCTGGGGCGGAAAACCGGGTGCTGAGCAGCAAACACCTGGCGATCCGCCGCAAGATCATGGATGTGCTGGCCCATACCTCGGCACTGGGAGGCTACGAGCGGGTAAAGGCGCTGCGAGATCTTGAGTTTCCCGCGCTCCACGGCTCGGTCTTTGCCGGGCCGGTTCTGGCGCTCATGGCGGAAAACGAGGAAGATATCCTGGTGCCGTTGTCGCCGACCCTCGAACTGTTTGCCGATTCGACCCGTTACACCAGGCTGTTTCCCAACTGTCGGGTGAAGAAGGTCATCTCCAAGAATGAGGGGGACAACGTACCCCACGCCTCCATGATCTTTCACCACGATGCCTACAACCCCCTGCTGGAAAGTTGGTATAGCAAGCTTTCGGCGCCGCTTCTGCAGATGGCGGTCTAAATGGTCCTTATCAGGCATGCATTGAGGACACGGCCCATGCAGGGGCTGATCAGGCATTCGGCAGCCTTTCGGGCTCAGCGTTTTATGGAGCGCGACCCGCTATCGGCGCAGCGGGCCATCTTTCAGCGACTCGTTTGTACGGCCGGTGGGACGCGCTTCGGCCGCGACCACGACTTCCCGGTCCTGGCGCGACTTCCCTATGACCAGGCATACGCACGTTTTCAGCAACAGGTGCCGATCCGCACCTATCAGGATTTCTGGAACGAATACTTCCAGGCAGGCTGCCAGACCGGCCTGGACGGCAAAAAACGGATCTGCCTGGAGAATGTCACCTGGCCCGGCAGGATACGGATGTTCTGCGAGACCTCCGGCACTACCGCTCCGACCAAGTACATCCCGTTTTCCGGCCAGATGTTCGATGAAAACCGCCGGGCTGCCACGGATATGATTTCCTGCTACCTTGCCGCCCAGAGCGCATCACGCATCGGCTCCGGCAAGATCCTCTACATGTCCGGTTCCACCGAGTTGAACGACATGGGCGACGATATCTGCTCCGGCGACATGAGCGCCATCACGCTTCGCTTCCGCCCGAGATGGCTGGACCCCTTTGTGGAACCGCAGGCGAAGGTCTCGGCCCTTCCCTGGGAGGAGAAGCTCCAGGCCATGGCCGAACTGCTGATCAACGACCATGACATCCGGGTCATCTCCGGCGTGCCCCCCTGGATCATCCTGCTCCTGAAGCGTTGCGCCGAAATAGGTGGGAAACCGCTCTGCGAGTTGTTGCCGCACCTGGAGTTGATCATCCACGGCGGCACCAGCATCAAGCCCTATCGCAACGAGTTCGAGACGCTCTTCGACGGCCGGCTCCCCAATCTGCTGGAACTTCTGCCCTCCTCCGAGGCATTCATGGCCTTTCAGTATCAGGGCGATGACCACATGCGCCTGACCCCCTTTTACGGCGCATTCTTCGAGTTCGTGCGCTTCGAGGACCTGGACGAGCAAGGGCGTCCGGCGAAGGGCGCAGCGGCAATTCCTCTGGAACAGGTTCAAGTCGGCCAGCGCTATGCCGTGATCCTCAGTACCTGCTCCGGGCTGTGGCGCTACCACATCGGCGACACCATTCGCTTTACATCGCTCACGCCGCATTTCATTGAGTTTACCGGCCGGGACCGCTTTCTGGACAAGCTGGAGGAGAAGGTCACCCAGGGGGAGGTGGAGCGGGCGATTGCGGAGCTGAATACCTTTGGGAGCTGGAACGTGCGGGAATTCATGGTCGGGGCAGACGTGCAGGCCCGGCGGCATGTGTGGGTGCTTGCTACAGCAGAAGCGGTCGGCAACATGGACCAGGCTGCGTGCCTGCTGGATACCGCCCTGTGCGACATGAACGCGGATTATGCCACCTTCCGCAGCCAGGGACGCATCAATCAACCCCTGGTGTTGGTTGCGGGGGAGGGGACGATCTACGATTGGTCCAAGACGGTGCGCGGCAAGCTGGGGGGCCAGACCAAGATCCCGCACATCGACCCGACGCCCGATTCGTCCATGATCGTCAGCCTGCGGGAGTTTGTCGGGCGAGGCTGACGAGAGCGCGGATGACCATGATGAAACTATAAGGGCTGCCCGACCGGCGGCCCTTTTTGATTTGGGGGTATGTGAGTTGAGGGCTACCGTTGGCAGCGGGGACAGTAGACCGTGCTCCGGTTCCCCAGCCTGATCTCCTCCAGCGTCCCGTTGCAGCGGGTGCAGTGTCCCTTGCCACGCCCGTACACGGCAAACGCCAGCGGGTGATAAGCGACCGTTTCCTCTGCCACCCGGTAGGTGCTCCCCTGGTCGATGGATTCCTCCAGCACCTCCCGGACAGCGAGGGCCAGCCGCTCGCACTCCCGAGGGGTGAGGGAGGAGGCGGGGCGGTCGGGGCGGATAGCGGCGCGGAACAGTGCCTCATTGGCGTAGATGTTGCCGACCCCGGCAACCGTTGCCCCGTTCATGATGAGCTGTTTCACCGCAACCCTGCGGGATCGGCTCACCCTGAAGAGATAATCGCCGTCAAAGGCCGCAGTGAGCGGCTCCGGGCCGATCCCGGCCAAGAGCGGATGCCCTGCCGGGGCGTCCGTTGTCCAGGCCACGGTGCCGAATCTGCGCGGATCGTGGAAGCGGAGCACCGAGCCTGCGCCAAGGCAGATATCGAAATGATCGTGTTTTCCGGGCTGCGCCGGTTCGGCGAGGAACCGCAGAAAACCGGTCATGCCCAGATGAACGATGAGCCACCCTGCTTCACAGTCGAACAGCAGGTACTTGCCCCGCCGCCCCACGGAACGGATGGTCCGCCCCGGCAGGACCGTGGCCAGTTCCCCAGGGATCGGGAGGCGGAGTTTCGGCGTCCTCACCTCCACCCGTTCGATCCTTTTGCCCACCAGATCCGGCTCCAGCCTGCGCCGGGTCAATTCCACCTCCGGGAGTTCCGGCACCACTACCTCCAGCGGCTTTTCCGCCGTAAAATATCATTCCTTGCTACGCTACGACAAACCTCATCGCTACTCAACCTTTGCGTGGTGCGGGGAAACTGCACTGCTGAGCAGGTTGTCCACCTCCGCTTTCGTTAAGGCTTCGCTGAAAAGGGTTTTGTAGGTCCCATGTCCGGCAAGCTCTGCCGCGATTTTTACGGTGCCTGCCAGTGCCGCCCTGAATGCCCCGGGGCCGATGCTCAGACGCGCCACACCCATTTCTTGCAACTCGGGAACACTGGGGGTCACCGGGGTGGCTAAAACATTGAGTGGGGCGTGGATCGCGGCGGCCAGGCGCGCTATCTGCTCCTTATCAAGCCTGCCGGGGACAAAGATACAATCGACCCCCGCCTCGCGGTAGGCATTGGCCCGCTTCACCGTCTCTTGGAACTGCACCTCCGGGTCATGGAAGGGAATCAGATAGGTATCGGTCCGTGCATTGATAACCAAGGGAATCTCGAGGACGTCCGCGGCTTCCCTGACGGCTTTCAGCTTCTCGCACTGAAAGCCTATATCAAAGAGTGGCTGTTCTGGATCACGGGTGGCGTCCTCCAGATTGATTCCCACCGCACCGGACTTGATTACGCTCCTGACCGTCCCGACGACCGCTGCGATATCCCTTCCATAGCCCGCTTCGATATCGGCGTTGACCGGAAGATCGGTATGCTGAACGATGCGCGCGATCACCGCAACCATTTCTGAAAAAGGGATGCGCTCCCCGTCCAGATAACCGAGGGAGGCGGCAATTGCGTTACTTGTCGTGCCGATGGCCTGAAATGAAGCCTGCTCGAAGATTTTGGCGCTTACCACATCCCAGGCATTGGGGAGAACCAGGGTGGCCGGATCTTGATGAAGCCTTAGGAATGCCTCTGCCTTCTGTCTTTGTTGATCGGACATTGCGCCCTCCTTGAAGTCATGGGATGCCTGCCCTGAACAGATATTTCGATCACGGGCAGCTAAAAGCAGCGGTTCATCATGCAGCGCTGCTATCCTTCCGCTCTTTCCGCATGCGACGTTCGACCTCGCGCAGTTGGGCATTGACCTTGCCGGCGGAAACCGCCATCACCACCCCCTGCACGGCGCCGATCTCCTCGGCCGTGACCCCTGCCTTCTCCACCTGTCCCAGGTAATACTCCATACAGGGGGAGCAGCCGAGCGCCATCGCCGCTCCCAGGTGGAGCAGGAGCGTGGTCTTGGGGTCGAGGATCGTGTTCTCCCTGACCGTATCGTAAAACGCCCCGAATACCTTCTGTTGTTGTTCAGGTAGCATGATTCCCTCCGTGCGCGGTGTGTCGATTGACGTTAGTCTCGCCAGCGATCAGGAACAGCAACCTCCTCCCGGCGCGCGCAGCTTCCGTTCCCGGAGCCACTCGTCGATCATCCCCGAAGCGCAGCCGACCCCGGCATCCACCGTGATGGCCTTGACCGGGCAGTTGAGAGCGCAGGCGCCGCACTCCATGCAAGCGTCCCGGTCCCTGAGGGCGGCCTTCTTCTCCGCCAGCGAGAAAACCTGGTGCGGGCAGACCTCCAGGCACCTGCCGCAGCCGATGCAGGCTGCGCGATCCAGTTTCAGGGTTGCCACATCCTGCAGATATCTGAAGCCTTTCATAGGTCACTCCTTTTTAGCTTACAGAAGCCGTCCCACCAGCAACAAGATTGCGCTGACGATCATCGCGCCCCCCATGGCCGGCAGGGCGGCCCGCATCTCTTTCTTAACACCCGAACGGGAGGTGTACGTGCTGCAACCGGTAAAATTGAGGGTGTGGAAGGCGCTTACCGCAGGCAGCGCCAGAAAGAGCGCCATGGTCGCCGGTACGCCCCAGGCGCGGCCTCCGGCAAGAAGATAGAATGCCCCGCTCCAGATGAGTCCCGCCACCGCGCCCTTGACTGAGAAGCTTCTGCCGGGAAGCCAGGGGAGAAACAGCGGCCCGATCATGACCCCGGTCAGGACGGCACCCAGATAAGAGAGAAGGGCCATTATGCCATCCGTGAGGCCTCCCAGCGCAGCCACCGGCAAAAGTATCGCGCCAGCCATGATGGCGACGGATTTGAAGGCCATTACCAGTTCAACCGGCACCAGCACGAGCCGTTCGTAAAAGGTGAAGGTCAACTGCTGCATGGCCGGGGTCGTGACCATGCCGTTGTCCAGGTATTCAGGCAGGTCGGCGGCCCGGATGACGGCGTAGCTGACCGAGAATCCGCAGCGCTGGGTCACCTGATGGGCGGCCACGCCGGGCGCCCCCAGGATCGGCAGGATCAGGCGGCGGTGGCTGACGACCTGTGCCAGGCCGGTGGCCGTGACCCGGCGAACCAGTTCGCCGGTGCCGAAGGTCCCCTTGCCGGCCGCGCACCAGACGTTGATGCCATAGGTCTCCAACACCAGCAACCAGACGTTGCGCCCCGTCATAGTGCGACGTATGATGTCGTAACTCATCTTGTAGTTGGCGGTCACCAGCACCGGGGCGTCCGTTGTCGGCCGGCCGATGGCGTAGAGGCCCGGCGGCACCATGTAGCTCATCCGGCCGATACCCCAGCGGGCTTTGCAGGCACCCAACCGGTCGTCGAAACCAAACTCCGATGAAATCCTGGGCACCCGGCCGGCCGAGGTCTCCAGCCACTCAATGAAACCGGGCACCTTGTCCGTGATGTCACCGCCCCCGGCGGAGGTGGGGGGGCCTCAGCAGGGGGGCTTGTCTGTTCCGT
>JBEKFJ010000094.1:0-10569 GCA_050013355.1 Oryzomonas sp. | reverse complement strand
CACGGTGTGGTGCGCAAGGTCCATAACCTGCTCTACGTGCCGGACTTCGCGTCTGCCGATCGTCTGAACTCCAAGCTGGCCGGCATCGGCAACATCGAGTCCGACGGGCGCCCCATCCTGGGGCTGGACAGCCGCGACCTTTTAGAGATCCTGTTGGAGCAGGCGCCGGAGGGGTTCCTGGTGCCGGCCCACATCTGGACCCCCTGGTTCTCCCTGTTCGGCTCAAAATCCGGCTTCGATGCCATCGAAGAGTGTTTCGACGACCTTACTCCCCACGTCTTTGCCCTGGAGACCGGGCTCTCCTCCGACCCGGACATGAACCGCCTGATATCCGGCCTGGACCGTTTCGCCCTGATCTCCAACTCGGACTGCCATTCCCCCTCCAAGCTGGGACGCGAGGCCAACCTCTTCTCCACCGGCCTGGATTTTTTCGCCATGCGGGACGCCATCAAGGGGAATTGTCGGGACACCTTCCGCGCCACGGTGGAATTTTTCCCCGAGGAGGGGAAATACCATGCCGACGGCCACCGGGCCTGCCATGTCTGTCTCGACCCCGTGGAGAGCCGCAGGCTGGGGCTGGCCTGTCCGGTCTGCGGCAGGCCTTTGACCGTGGGTGTCTACCACCGGGTCATGGAGTTGGCCGACCGGGAGCAGCCGCTCTACCGGGAGGACTCGCCGGAGGTGTTCAGTCTCATCCCCTTGCCCGAGGTGCTGGGGGAGATCATTGGGACCGGCCCGGCCTCCAAGGGGGTCATGGAGCTGTACAGCTGCACCATCGGGCGTTTTGGGTCGGAATTCAACCTGCTGCTGCATACCCCCCTGGACGAGATCCGTGAGGCTTCGCCGATCCTGGGAGAGGCCGTCGCGCGCATGCGCGCCGGCCGGGTCATCCGCAGGCCCGGTTTTGACGGTGAGTATGGCGTGATCAGGGTCTTCGAGGAGGGGGAGGCGGAGCGGGTGTTCGGCCTGGGAAGCCTGTTCGGCGATGGTCCTGCCCTGCGGCGAAGGAGAAAGAAGACCGATGCCGGGATGTCCGTTTTGATGTATCCAGAGAGAACCGGCCATGTATATTGAGGATACCATCGCAGCCATCAGCACCCCGCAAGGCGAGGGGGGTATCGGCATCGTGCGGGTCAGCGGCAGCCGGGCCGAGGCCATCGGCCTGCGGCTCTTCCGCTTTCGCAGGGGAGACGCCTTTACCGGCCATTTCCTGCACTACGGCTCTGTGGTGGCGCCGGATAACGGCTCAGTGCTCGACGAGGCCATGGCGGTACTGATGCGGGCGCCCCATTCCTACACCCGCGAGGATGTGCTGGAACTGCACTGCCATGGCGGGATGCTGGTGGTGGAGCGCATCCTGGCTTCGGCCCTGGCCTGCGGCGCGCGCTTGGCCGAGCCGGGTGAGTTCACCCGCAGGGCCTTCATCAACGGCAGGATCGACCTGGTGCAGGCCGAAGCGGTCATGGACGTGATCGCGGCCAAGACCGAGGCGTCGCTGGCCCTTGCCCAACGCCTGCGTGCCGGTGCGCTCTCTGCAAGGATAGATGCCATCCGCCGGGCTCTGACGATGAACCTTGCCTTTATTGAAGCCTCCATCGACTTCCCTGAGGACGACATCGGCGAGACCGACACCGCTGCCCTTCGGTTGGGCGTAAACGACGCTCTGGACGGGATCGGCAGCCTGCTGGACGGTTTTGACGAAGGGCGCATCCTTCGGGAGGGGATTTCTGTGCTGATCGTCGGCAAGCCCAACGCCGGCAAATCCAGCCTGCTCAACTGCCTGCTCAAGGAAAACCGGGCCATTGTGACCCACGTCCCCGGCACTACCCGTGACATCATCGAAGAGACCGTCAACCTTGGGGGGCTTGCGGTCCGTCTGCTGGACACGGCCGGTATCCGCCACACGGACGACGTTGTCGAGCGCGAGGGGATCAGCCGCGCCCTGGACAAGATCTCGCTTGCCGACCTGGTGCTGTTCGTGCTCGATTCCAGCCGGCCGTTCAGCGACGAGGACCGGCTGATCCTCGACGCCGTGCCGGGAAAGACGGCCATTGCGGTTTTGAACAAGTGCGACCTGCCCCCGGTCCTTCAACTCCCTCCCGAGATGGAGGGGATGCCCCGCGTCGCCCTGTCGGCCGGCACCGGCGCGGGCATCGACGGTCTCCGGGAGTCGATCCGCACGACCTTCCTGCACGGATCGGCCCTTGACAGCCGCGAATTCGTGGCCATCTCACGGGTCCGCCATCGCGACGCCCTGAACTCGGCCCGGTCGATCCTCCAGCAGTTTCTTTCCGGACTGGATGGGGGGCGCGAGCTGGAAACCCTGGCAATCGACCTGCGCGATGCCCTGTCCGCCGTGGGCCAGGTCACCGGGGAAACCACGGCGGACGATGTATTGGACGTGGTTTTTTCGTCGTTCTGTATCGGGAAATGATGCCCATGTTTCACGTGAAACATGGGGAGGACTTGAATCCGTGAGACCTCCATGCCTCCGCTGGTCCGGAAGGCCTCTGCCTTTGCTTTTTAAGAGGTTGCGACGATCAGTCGGAGTACCAGCCGAGTGAGTCGACTGGTACGACACGGCGGCGTGCAGGCCCCGGCTCTTCCGGACACTGCGGCATTCCGGGGTCACGGATTCAGGGAGGATATCGATGCACTGCTATGAAACCATATATGACGTGATCGTGGCCGGTGCCGGCCATGCCGGCTGTGAAGCCGCCCTGGCCGCTGCCCGCATGGGGTGTTCCACGCTGCTTCTGACCATCAACCTGGACGCGATTGCGCTCATGTCATGCAACCCCGCCATCGGCGGCCGTGCCAAGGGGCACCTGGTCAGGGAGATCGATGCCCTGGGGGGCGAGATGGCCAGGAACATCGACGCCACCGGCATCCAGTTCCGCATCCTCAACACCCGCAAGGGACCGGCGGTGCGCGCCTCCCGTGCCCAGGCGGACAAGCAGCTCTACCGGCTGCGCATGAAGCGGGTGCTGGAGCAGCAAGACAACCTGTACCTCAAGCAGGGCGAGGTGACCGGACTCTACTTGGAAGGGGACGAGTTGCAGGGTGTGGATACCCGCTCCGCCATCCGTTTTCTCGGCAAAACGGTCGTGCTGACCACCGGCACCTTCATGCGCGGCCTGATCCACATCGGCCTGACCAACTACCCGGGCGGCAGGGCGGGTGACCTCCCTTCAATAGGGCTCTCAGACCAGTTGGGGCGACTCGGGTTCCAGGTGGGGAGGCTTAAGACCGGCACACCGGCACGTCTCGACGGCCGGACCATCGATTTCTCCCGACTTGAGCCCCAGTACGGCGACGATCCGCCAGTGCCGTTCTCCTTCTCCACCGAACGCATCACCATGCCCCAGGTGCCGTGCCATATCGCCTATACCAACCCGCGCTCCCACGAGATCATCCGCTCCGGCCTGGATCGTTCGCCGCTCTACGCCGGGATCATCGAGGGCATCGGCCCGCGTTACTGCCCCTCCATTGAAGACAAGGTCGTCCGATTCCCCGACAAGGAGCGCCACCAGACCTTCATCGAGCCGGAAGGGCTGGAGACGGTGGAGGTCTATCCCAGCGGCATGTCCACCTCGTTGCCCATCGACATCCAGATACCCTTTTACCGCTCCATCGAGGGGCTGGAGCGGGTCGAGATCATGCGACCGGCCTATGCCATCGAATACGATTACGTCGATCCGATCCAACTGCACGCTTCGCTGGAGACCAAGCTTATCCGCAACCTTTACCACGCGGGCCAGATCAACGGCACCTCGGGTTACGAGGAGGCGGCGGGTCAGGGCTTGATGGCCGGTATAAATGCCGCCCTCCGGGTGAAGGGGAAAGAACCCCTGGTGTTGGGCCGCAGTGAAGCCTATATCGGAGTGATGATCGATGACCTGGTGACCCTGGGCACGAAGGAGCCGTACCGCATGTTTACCTCGCGTGCGGAGTACCGTTTGTTGCTACGGGAAGACAACGCCGATGTTCGGTTGCGTGAGAAGGGGCATGGCGTCGGCCTGGTGCGGGACGATATTTTTGGACGTTTTCTGAAAAAGCGGGAAATGATTGCCGCCGAATACGAACGGATCTGTTCGGGGAGGCTGGCTATGGATGAGCGTGAACAGGAGTTTCTTTTCCGGCACGGTCTGGCCGATGTCCAGAAAGGGACCACCTTCGAACAACTGCTGAGGCGTCCTGAGATCACATATAGGGAGCTGGCGGAATTCGACGACGTTTCACGTGAAACATCCCCTGATGTGTGCGAGCAGGTGGAGATCCAGGTAAAGTACCGCGGCTATATCGAGCGGCAACTTGATCAGGTGGAGCGGGCGCGTAAGCTGGAGGGCACGCACCTGCCCGGGGGGCTGGATTATTTTTCCATCAACGGGCTCACGACCGAGGTGCGTGAAAAGCTGGCCAGGAACCGACCCGATACCCTGGGGCAGGCTTCGCGCATCCCCGGTGTGACACCGGCGGCCATCTCGGTGCTGTCGATTGCGCTGAAAGCGAAAAACGGGAATAATAACAAGCAGGGAACCGAAACGGAGAAGCGGTGATTCGCAAGGTGCTTGAACAAGGTGCACGGGAGATGGGCCTGGATATTTCCGGGGAAGCGGTCAGGACCTTTGAGCTGTTTGCCGACCAACTCAAAAAATGGAACCGCAAGATCAATCTCACCACCATCATCACCGATGAGGAGATTGCAGTGAAGCACATCATCGATGCCCTGGTGTTGGCCGGTTACGTGCGCGATGGCGAGAGGGTGCTGGATATCGGTTCCGGCGCTGGGGTGCCGGCCATCCCCTTGAAGATAGTCAAGCCAACGGTCCGGGTTACCTCCGTGGATGCGGTCGGAAAAAAGATCCTCTTCCAGCGGCATGTGGCCCGCCTCCTGGGGTTCCGGGGCTTCGAGGCCATTCATGCGCGGGTGGAGGATCTGAGCGGCACCCATGCCCACGGCTTTGACCTGATTGTATCGCGGGCCTTCTCGCGCCTGGAGCAATTCGTCGGACTTGCCGCGCCGCTGTTGGCGGAGGCCGGGCGGCTGATCGCCATGAAGGGGCCGGGCGCTGCCGATGAGATCCGGGCGGATGAGGAACGCCTCGAAACACTGGGGTTTGAAATCGTGTCCGTCACCCCCTACCGGTTGCCGTTCAACAAGGGCGAACGCAACCTGATAGGGATTGCACCCCGCAAAGCCGCTTGAAATGGGCATTCAGAGGGTGAGCTTCTAAAAACGGCCATTATCGCCATTTTTGACCCACACCCATGCCTTGGGGGCTCCTGCCGGCTCAAACGCCTTGTAGGGCAAATTTGGACGTTCTGCTTCAGGTGCCGTCTGAAACGGGCGTTTTGGCTCAGAATGAGGTTGCAGACGGGGCGATTCTGCACTAAAGTGAGGAGGGAAAGCGGTAACGTTAGCATTGGAGATGAGCCATGAAGACAATCATCCGTCCGGCGATGATGGCGGCGCATCGTTGTGCATACACCGCATGCGGGAGCCGTCCGGAGCCCGTGCGAAAACCGAGGGTCATCTAGTGTCCCGTGCGGTTAGTTCGTACTTGCAATTCCGGCTCTTAAGGCCTTTGCCGTCGTTGCGGCTCCTTGATGTAGACCCTGTTACACCTGCGTCGCCGCGCCCTGGCACCGGACAAAATTGCAAAGGAATTACTTCTCACGACTAACCGCAAGGGACACCAGGCATGGACATCCGCATCTACTACGAGGACACAGACGCGGCCGGCGTGGTCTACCATGCCAGCTATCTCAAATTCTTCGAACGGGCCAGAACGGAATACTTCCGTGAGCGCGGCCTGCTGGTGGCGGAGCTTGCCAACGCCGGGTTCGTGTTCCCGGTGATCAGGATGGAGATCGATTTCAAGGCGCCCGCACTGCACGATGAGCTTCTGTCGATCAGTACCCGTCCGGAGCGGGTCGGCGGCTCATCCTTCACCCTCAGGCAACAGGCCGTGCGGCCATCGGACGGCAGGCTTTTGGTGGAGGCGAGGGTCATCCTTGCCTGCATCAGTTCGCAGTTCAAGGCGCGACGGATTCCGAACGAGATCAGGCGCGTGCTGGAAGAGGGCGCGGTGCAGGAAGCATGACGACCTTACAACCTGTTGATACCGGAGGCCTTCGGCGCATCGAGCGCGGGGAGGCGTTGCGGCTGTTCGAAGACGCCGAACTGCTGGAGCTGGGGGTCAGTGCCGACAGAATACGTCGCAGGCTCCACCCGGAAGGGATGGTGTCGTTTGTCGTTGACCGCAACGTCAATTACACCAACATCTGCGAATCGAAATGCGCCTTTTGCGCGTTCTACCGGGACAGCACAGCTTCGGACGCCTATGTGCTCACCCAGGAGGAGATATTCGCCAAGATCGACGAACTGGTGAAGCTGGGCGGCACGCAGCTCCTCATGCAGGGAGGGCTCAACCCCGAGTTGAAGATCGGCTTTTTCGAGCAGTTGTTCCGCGAGATCAAGGCGCGTTTTCCTTCGGTGCAGAATCACTCCCTTTCGCCGGCCGAGGTGGTCTGCATAGCGAAGAACTCGGGGCTTGGGCTGGATGAAACCCTGGCACGGCTCAAGCAGGCCGGCCTCGATTCGATCCCCGGCGGCGGGGCCGAGATCCTGGTGGACGAGGTTCGCGACAGCATCTCGCCCAACAAGATCGGCTGGCGCCAGTGGGCGGAGGTGATGTCCAGGGCCGCCGGGCTCGGCATGCCGACCACTGCCACCATGATGTTCGGCAGCCGGGAGGAGCCGGAGGACATCGTCGAGCATCTTTTCCGGGTGCGGGAGATCCAGGATAAGGGAGGCTCGTTTACCGCCTTCATCCCCTGGACCTACCAACCGGGGAATACGGAACTGGGGGGCGATACCGCCACCGGGGTGGAATACCTGAAGGTGCTGGCCCTGGCCCGCATCGTGCTGGACAATATCCCCAACATCCAGGCCAGTTGGGTCACCCAGGGCGCCAAGATGGCGCAGATAGCCCTATTTTTCGGGGCAAACGATCTGGGGGGCACCATGCTGGAGGAAAACGTCGTTGCCGCTGCCGGGTGCAGTTTCCGCATGTCCCGTGAAGAGATGATCGACCTCATTCGCGGGGCCGGCTTCCGTGCCGTTCAACGCACCACCACCTATCACATCATGAAGGAGTTTCCGGCTTGACATATCTAACCCTGCAGGCCGGAACGTGTGAAATCGTCACCACCGCAGCGCGCCTGAAAGATCTGGCTGCACATCTCTGCCGCCACCACGAATTGGCCGTTGACCTGGAGATGGATTCGCTTCATCACTATCGGGAAAAGGTCTGCCTGATCCAGATCTCGACCCGCAAGGAAAGCTGGCTGATAGACCCGCTGGCGCTGAAGGATCTGTCCCCCCTGGCCGAGCCGTTGGGCAATCCCGCCATCCTGATCGTGATGCACGGCGCAGATTATGATATCCGCTCCCTGCACCGGGATTTCGGCATCGAGGTAAAAAACCTCTTTGACACCATGATCGCGGCACGCCTTCTGGGCATTGCCGAATTTGGCCTCGCGGCCCTGCTCAGGGCGCGCTTCGGCATCGAACTGGACAAGAAGTATCAGAAGGCCGACTGGAGCAAGCGGCCGCTCAGCCCGGAGATGTGCGCCTATGCCACAGCCGATACGGCCAACCTGCTCCCTCTGTATGACCAGTTGCGCGGAGAGCTGGCCGGAAAAGGCCGCCTCGCTTGGCAGGAGGAGGAGTGCAGCCTTGCGTGCCGGGCGCGGGTAAGCGAAAAAGAGGGGCCGCTGTTCCTCTCCTGCAAAGGGGCGGGAAAGCTGAAAGGGCGCAGCCTGGCAGCGCTGGAAGAGTTGCTGCGCTACCGTGACCAGCAGGCCCGGGCGCTGGACCGCCCCCCCTTCAAGGTCATGTCGGCCGAGACGCTCCTGGAGGCGGCAGAGAAGAAGCCGCGTTCTTTGAACGAGCTGTCCGACATCAAGGGCATGACCCCCAAGCAGCTCCACCGCCATGGACCGGCACTGCTGACGGCGGTCACAGCCGCCCTGGAACTGCCCGAGGAGAAGGTGCCCCGTTTTCCGCGCACCCGGAAGGAAGACCCTTCCGAAGGGGCCAAGGAGCGGCTCAAGCGGCTCAAGTCATGGCGCGAAAGGTCGAGCGCAGCCCTGGGGCTTGAGCCGGGGGTGGTCTCTCCCAACTGGCTTCTGGAGGCAGTGGCGGATATGAACCCCGCCTCTCCCGCCGACCTGGACTGAATCGCCGGGATGCGGGAGTGGCAGAAAGGGCTCTGCGGAAGAGAGCTGATCGAGGTGCTTGAAGCTGATGGACACTGAAACACGCACGGAACAACCCTATCTGAGCATCGTGGTACCGGTCTACAACGAGGAGGGCAACCTCGGCCCCCTGATGGAACGGCTCTATCCGGCCGCCCAGGGGACCGGTCGGCCGTTCGAGATCATCTTCACCAACGATGGTTCCGTTGACCGCTCCCTGGAGATCCTACGCCGGATGGTGCAGCAGTATCCGGGGGTCAAGGTGATCGAGTTCAACGGCAACTTCGGCCAGCACATGGCCATCCTGGCGGCCTTCGAGGTGTCCCGGGGGGATATCGTCATCACCCTGGATGCCGACTTGCAGAACCCGCCCGAGGAGATCCCGCGCCTGGTTGCGGAGATTGAAAAGGGGCACGACGTGGTCGGCACCATCCGCCAGAAACGCCATGATACCTTCTTCAGAAGGTTTGCCTCGCGCGTCGTGAACATCACCACCAACCGGATCACCGGCATGCAGATGCAGGACTACGGCTGCATGCTTCGGGCCTACCACCGCTATGTGGTGGACAATATCAATCGCTGCCGCGAAGCAACCACCTTTATCCCGGCCCTGGCCCAGACCTTTGCCTCCAATCCCACCGAGATCGAGGTGGGACATGCCGAGCGGATGGAGGGGGAGAGCAAGTATTCGTTCTACAGGCTGATCCGGCTCAATTTCGACCTGATGACCGGTTTTTCGGTGGTGCCACTGCAGATCTTTGCCCTCTTCGGCGTCAGCACAGCCGCCTTTTCGCTGGTCTTTGCCCTGTTCCTGCTGGTGCGGCGCTTCATAGTCGGTTCGGAGGTGGAGGGGGTCTTCACCCTGTTCGCCATCCTGTTTTTCTTCATCGGCATCATCATCTTCGGCATCGGCATCGTGGGCGAATACGTGGGCAGGATTTATCAGGAAGTGCGCAAACGGCCCCGGTACGTGGTGCGGCGTACCTACGGTTTCGAAGAGTAGGAGTGCCAGCTGCGCTCACCCTGACGGAAAACCGGCATCCCAGGGAATAAATCCTGTAAAAGCATGTGCCACAGAGCCACAGAGGCACGGAGATTAACATTTCAAAGGGTTAACATTTTGTCTAATTTTCCTTCACTTTTCCGGTTCCGAGATAATTTGAAAAAACTCTGTGATTTCCTCCGTGTCTCTGTGGCTCTGTGGCTAAACTGCCAATTTTAGGATACACTGTGCAAACTCACAAACTGATCGTCTGCGCCTACCATAATGTGGGCTATCGCTGCATCGAAGAGTTGGTGCGCCAGGGGGCTGAGATTGCCCTGATCTTCACCCACGAGGATTCGCCCACCGAGGAGATCTGGTTCAAGTCGGTGCGGGAGCTGGCGGATGACCACGGCATTCCGTACCTGACCACGGACATCTCCCTGCCGGAGAACGTGGAACGGGTCCGGGCTATTGCGCCGGACATCCTCTTCTCCTTTTACTACCGAAGCATGGTCTCGCCGGCGGTGCTGGAGATCCCGAGGCGGGGCGCGTTCAACCTGCACGGCTCGTACCTGCCCACGTACCGCGGCCGGGTGCCGGTCAACTGGGCGGTAATCAACGGGGAGAGGGAAACCGGGGCTACCCTGCACCACATGGTGGAGAAGCCGGACGCCGGCGCCATCGTGGATCAGGAGCGGGTGGAGATCGCGTTCACCGACACGGCGCTCGAAGTGTTCAACAAGGTTACCGATGCGGCGGTGGCGGTTATTGCCCGAGCCTGGCCGCTGCTCAGGGAGGGAAGGGCGGCGTGTGTCCCCATGGACCTGGCCAAAGGCAGCTACTTCGGCGGCCGTACGCCCGCCGACGGCCGGATCGACTGGGCGTGGAGCGCTGTCCGGATCTATAACCTGATCCGCGGCGTGACCCACCCCTACCCCGGCGCGTTCAGCCACCTGGATGGCAGGAAGGTCATCATCTGGTCCGCCTGGCCGGTGGAGGGGAGCGGGGAACCGGGACGCATCGTGTCGCGACGCCCGCTTTTGGTCGGCACCGGTGAAGGGCTGCTGGAGATCCGGTCGCTGCAGGCCGGGGATGGGGACGAGGTGTCCGCAGCGGGATTTATCACAAATGCTGAGCAGTTCACTTAACAGACTGTTGAAAAACTCAGGTTGTTCAAAAATAGTCAGATCGTTGCAACCGCAGAATGCCCTGCGGAGGCGTAGCAGGCCTACTCCGCCGAAGCAGCTTTGGCTGCGAAGGCCGGGCGCTACGCCGCACAAAAGGGCTTTCGAGGACGGCGGCGAGATGACTGTTTTTCA
>JBEKFJ010000093.1:0-10628 GCA_050013355.1 Oryzomonas sp. | reverse complement strand
CTTGCTTGTGACTTCGGCCGTTGGCCTCACCCTTCGGGCGCCTTCGCGGTCCAATTTAGCAAGCAAAATTGTGCGGCGTACCGCCCCTCATCCTATCCTTCTCCCAAGGGGAGAAGGGATACAGTTACCCTCTCCTTTAGGCCCTTCGGGTCCTCTGGGAGAGGGTGGCCAAAGGCCGGGTGAGGGCCTCCGCGCAATCCCTTGATTTCCTGGCCTGGACTAAAAAGCTCTCCTTTCCGAATCGGAAACCAATAGTTTCTCATTCGGAGTTTCCGGATGGAAACTAGTTACCGTTGGAAGCGGAGCGGTCAGATGAGTGGATAATGTATTGGTTCCCCGGCAGCGACACCGGGAGGAACGGTAGTGAAATATAGGTTTGTGATGTGCGACACCCCGCCGAAGGCATTCCGGCGGGGTGTCGCACTATGTGGAGAAAAATCGGCAGCTTCAGGTTCCGTCAGAACCTGATGTCCACGCCGCCCTCCGGGAAATTCTCCGGCAAGGGACACTAGCGTTTGGCCTCTTCGCTGATGGTCCGGATGGCATCGAAGACCACGGCGTCGTATTTGTCCTGGCTGATGGCCAGGGCGATCGCGGGGATCTTGAGCAGGGTCTTGACGAAACCGAAGCGCAGGTCGCGGGGCAGGATGGCGATGTAGGCAACCAGGTTCTCCTCCTGGGCCGGTTCCAGCACCGGCGAAGCCTGGAGCAATGCCGCCAGGTCCGTCATGGTGGCTGCCTGGATGTCGTCGCGCTGGGCTGCCGCTTTTTCTGCCGACTCCGGCCAATTGTTCAGTATGTCGGCGGCCGTCAAGGGGCGATGGCGGTAGTCGGCCAGCCAGCGCATGAACATGATGGCAGCCTCCCGGCCGACGATGCCGGAATAGACCTCCATTTCCAGGTCGCCGGGAAAATGGCAGTTCCGCCGCAGGACGCTGATCATCTCCCAGGCCCGTTCGGTCGGCTCGACCTGGAGGTCCATGGGCGCTCCCTGGCTCGCCAGCAGGTTGGTATTGGCGGACAGAAAATGCCGGACCCCGGCATCCAGTCCGCGTTCCGCGGCATAGCGCGACCAGCAGGCATGGTCGCTCTCCACGTACAGCATCACCATCCGGTCGATCAGGGCCCGGTCCAGGGTGGCCACCTGGTAGCTGCCGTCGGGCGGATTGATGGTCACCACCACTTTGTGGCGGGAGGCGAGCCGATGGGTGTGCAGGGCGCGCGGTTCACCTTCGACGGGCGGTTCGACGAACTGGAAGATGGCCTGGAGGGTATCCTCCTGCTGGGCGCGATTCAACTCGTCGCAATGGACGACCGTACGCAGGGCGTCGTCGGCCGGCCACCATGACGGGCGCGACCAGTGCATGACGTCCCCTTCGCGATAGGGAATGCCGACCAGGTCGCCGACCTCCATCTGGCCGAGACGCAGGGAGGCATAGCGCCAGTTGTCCTCGCGACAGACCTGGATGATCCCGGCGGTTTTGCCGACGCCCCGGTGCCCGACGACACACGGCGTCAGATCAGTTTTTGCGAGGATTTCCCGCAGGACCAGCTTCATTTGGGCAATATTCACACGGTTCCCTCTGGATGGTTAATCAAAATCGGCAATTCTGCCACAGAGACCCGGAGACACAGAGAAAACCAGGAGTAAGGCAAAAAACAAAGATTCTTGATGATGGTTTTACCGAAAAATAGTTTTTTGTTTTCTCTGTGGACCTCTGTGTCTCTGTGGCAAATGCTTTATCTGGGTTCTTTTTTTCGATCATAACCGCAAATGGGTTCCGCTTCAAGCTTGCCGGCGATTTTTGCTGGCTGACATTTGAAACGCCTTATCACGGAGCGTAAAGTGTGGTATAAACAAAGGCTTCAGATGGTAGGGGAGGCAGTCATGGGTGAAAAGGGGCGTCGCCTCACATACAGCGGCAAATCGTTTCTGCTGCTAATTGCTCTGATCGCTGCCGGTTTTGCCGGGAACTTCTTCTCGTTGCGGCTCTTCACCGGTTTCAACTTCCTGTTCGGCAGCATTTTTGTGCTCCTGACGGTCCGCCTGTTTGGCATTCGCTGGGGGCTTGTGGCCGGACTGGCTGCCTCCTTATGGACCATCAGGCTCTATGGGCACCCCTTTGCCATGATCTGGCTCTGCGGCGAACCGCTCTTTGTCGGCTGGCTGCTGCACATGGGAAAAAAACGCTACATTCTCCTCTACGACGCCTTCTACTGGCCGCTGGTGGGGGTTCCCCTGGTGTGGCTCTTCTTCCGGTATGTCATGCACGTGACGGTGCTGGTAACCGTGGCCGCCATGCTGACCTACTGGGTGGTCGGCATCACCAATGCGCTGGTCGCCAGCCTTCTTTTGGCCTATATCCCCCGTATCGCCCCCCTCTACGGCCTGGATATGTCCCGCACAATCCCGATCCACCACCTGATCTTCAACATCCTGATGGCTATGGTGTTGATACCGTCCATCGTGGTCATGGTCATCAACTGCAAGGGGGCCGAGGGCCGCTACCTTAAGGAGATGTATGCGGGTATTGACGACAGCCTGAAGGTTGCCGGCTACGAAACGCGTCTCAAGCTCCGGGAACTTGCCGTGAAGACGAGTGAGGCCCCGCTGCTGGACAAGGAAGTAGATGGTGTTCTGCGAGGTATCCTCCTGGATGCGCGCGGCAGTCAGCAGTGCCGGATCACCCTGATCGACGGTTCCGGCAAGGTCATAACCGGCACCGATGACGCCCCGGGAGCCGTGACGAGCTTCGAACCCTGCCGCGGCGTGACACCGGAGCCGGCTGGGGAGAGTGGCATCTACCGCTGCATGCCGGCGCCGGACAGGCGCGTGCCGCTCCTGAAGCGGATGCATGACGCGACCTTCTTCCGTCGCGCCCCCATAGGGGGCAGCGCCGACTGGAGCCTGGTTGTTGAATATCCGTATGCTCCTTACCAGCGGGCGTTGCTCCACGATCATATTGAATCGCTGTTGATCGTGCTCTGCTTGAACATGTTCGTTCTGGTGGCCTCGCTCTCCTTCTCCCACCGCCTGGCCGCACCCCTCTACCGGCTGTCGCAGGTGACGACCGACCTGCCCAAACGCCTGCTGCGGGAGAACATCAGCGCGTGGCCGGAAAGCATGGTCAGCGAGATCGACCAACTGATCGGAAATTTCAAGGTCATGACCATCGCGCTCAGCCAGCGGTTCCGGGAAATCAACTTCACCAATGAGGCCCTGGAGCAGCACGTCGCGGAACGCACCGGGGAGTTGACCAGGGCCAACGAGGAGTTGCAGAAGGAGATAGCCGAGCGGAAATCAACCGAGCACCAGCGTGACTGCCTGATGGTGGAATTGCAGAAAAAAAACAGGGAGTTGGAGGGGATCGTGTATGTGGCGTCCCACGACCTGCGTTCGCCCCTGGTCAATGTGCAGGGATTCAGCAGGAAGCTGGCCAAGAGTTGCGCCGAGTTGGACGATTTCATTGCCGGGCTTGGCCTGGATGAGGCTGAACTGAACCGCATCGAGCCGATACTCAAGGAAAGCGTCCCCAAATCGCTCGGTTTCATTACCCGCAGCATCGAGAAGATGGATAGCCTGCTGGGCGGCCTGCTGCGGCTCTCCCGCCTGGGAAGGACGGCGGTTTGCTTCGAAACTCTTGACATGCACCTTTTGATATCAAATAGTATTGCTTCCGTAGCCTATCAGATCGAATCCGCGGGCGCGCGGGTCGAGGTCGCCCCATCGCTTGACCCCTGTCTCGGCGACAGTGTCCAGGTCGCCCAGATATTCGGCAATTTACTTGATAACGCCCTGAAATACCGTGCCGCAGACCGTCCGCTGGTGATTCATATAACAAGCGAGGAGTTCGATGAAGGTGTGCGCTATTGCGTCGAGGATAACGGCATCGGCATCCCCCATGACCAGCAGGACAAGATCTGGGAGATATTCCATCGCCTTAATCCGGGAGATTCCGAGGGAGAAGGGCTGGGCCTGACCATTGCGCGCCGCATCGCCGATCGCCTGGGGGGCTCGATCTGGGTGGAGTCGGAGCCGGCAGTGGGCAGCCGCTTTTATGTTGTTCTGCCGTGTGTGCCGAAATTGGATGGGAATTTGACCACAGGAGCATAAGATGATCAACGACCGGTTCAAGAAAGAGGTCATCATCCTGATTGCCGAGGATGATGACGGCCACGCCGAACTGATCCAGGACAATCTTCAGGAATCAGGCCTCAAAAACCCGATCATCCGTTTTCACAACGGCCAGGAAGCCCTGGATTTTTTCTACGGCACGTCTGACGGCGATGCGCCCCGTTGCGAAAAGGGACAAGCGTATATGATGCTCCTTGACATCCGCATGCCCAAGGTGGACGGTGTGGAGGTGCTCAGGCAGATCAAGTCCGACCCGGAATTGAAGAACATGCCGATAATCATGTTGACCACCACCGACGACCCCCGGGAGATCCGCACCTGTTACAGCCTGGGATGCAGTTGTTATGTCACCAAGCCGGTGGATTACCAAAAATTCGCGGAGATGCTGAGCAGGCTGGGCCTGTTCCTGCTGGTGGTGCAGGTGCCGGACCTGAACGGGGAGTAGGCAAAAAGTAATAACCTTGAAACGGCAGCTAGGCCACAGAGCCACGATGACACAGAAAAAATCACGAAATTTTTTTCCACTGACATCATCACCGAAACTGAGAATACCAATAAGCTACCTAGCCTGATATAATCTTTTTAATTTGTTACCTCAGTGTCTCTGCGACTCTGTGGCAAATACTTTATCCAGGATAACTTAATTTTCGGAGGAATCTTCTATGTGCGGAATTGTAGGGTATATCGGCGGACAAGAGGCAACGCCGGTTATACTGGATGGGCTCAAGAAACTGGAGTATCGCGGCTACGACTCAGCCGGCATCGCCACCCTGGCAGGCGGCGAAACGGGTATCAGGCGCAGCGAGGGCAAGTTGGTCAACCTGGAAAACCTGCTGCGGGAGCAGCCGCTTTCCGGCGTGGTCGGCATCGGCCACACCCGCTGGGCCACCCACGGCCGCCCCTCTGAGATCAACGCTCATCCCCACAAGGCCGGCCCGATCATCGTGGTGCATAACGGCATCATCGAAAACTATCTGCAACTCAGGGAACGGCTCAAACAGGCCGGCCACATCTTCAAGAGCGAGACCGACACCGAGGTCATCTCTCACTTGATCGAGGAAAAACTAAAAGAAACCCAAGACTTCGTGCAGGCGGTCCGGCAGGGACTGGCCGAACTGCGGGGCGCCTATTCCGTTTGCATCCTCAACGAACACGAGTCGGGCACGCTGATCGCCGCCAAGCTGGGGTCCCCCATGGTGGTTGGCCTGGGGAATGGCGAATTCTTCGTTGCCTCGGACATCCCCGCCATCCTGGCCCATACCCGGGAGATGGTCTTCATGGAGGACGGCGAAATGGTCGTGTTCCGCGCGGGAACAGCCGCCTTCTCCACGATCGCCGGCGTCCCGATGGACAAGAAGGCGCGGCACATCGACTGGTCGCCGCTGATGGCCGAAAAGGGCGGCTACCGGCACTTCATGCTCAAGGAGATCCATGAACAGCCCCGCGCCGTGCGCGACACCATTGCCGGGCGGCTCCTGGAGCAGGAAGGGGACGTGTACCTGGAGGATCTGAAGTTCAGCGAACGGCAGCTCGCGGCCGTGAAGCGGATCGTCATCGTGGCCTGCGGCACGTCCTGGCACGCCGCCCTGGTCGGCAAGTTCTACATCGAGGGGTATTGCCGCATCCCGGTGGAGGTGGACATCGCCTCGGAGTTCCGCTACCGCAACCCGGTCATCGACGAGCACACGCTGGTGATGGTCATCTCCCAGTCAGGGGAGACCGCCGACACCCTGGCGGCCCTGAGAGAGGCCAGATCGCGCGGCGCCATGAACATGTCCATCTGCAACGTGCTGGATTCCTCCATTGCCCGGGAATCCGACGGCGTGATCTACACCCATGCCGGTCCCGAGATCGGGGTGGCCTCCACCAAGGCCTTTGTCACCCAGCTCACGGCCCTGTACCTGTTCACCATCCGTTTGGGCCGGGCCGTCTGCGCCATCGATTCCGCAACGGGCCAGCGCATGATCGCTTCCCTCAAAAAGGTTCCGGCCCTGCTGGAGGAGGCCCTCAAGCTCAATGCCGATACCGAGAGGATCGCCCACAAATACATGAACGCCCGCGACTTCCTCTACCTGGGGCGCGGCAAGAACTTCCCCATTGCCCTGGAGGGGGCGCTCAAGCTCAAGGAGATATCCTACATCCATGCCGAGGGCTACCCGGCCGGCGAGATGAAGCACGGTCCCATCGCCCTGATCGACGAGAACGTGCCGGTGGTCATGCTCGTCCCGCTCAACAGCTCATTTGAGAAGACCCTGTCCAACATGGAGGAGGTCATCGCCCGCAACGGCCGGGTGATCGCGCTCTGCAGCGAGGGCGATAAAGAGGTCAGGGGCCGGGCCGAGGATACCATCGAAATCCCCCACATCGACGAGGATCTGGACCCGTTCCTGCTTTCCGTGCCGCTGCAGCTTCTGGCATATCATATTGCCGTGTTGAAGGGGACCGACGTGGATCAGCCGAGGAATTTGGCAAAATCGGTCACCGTGGAGTGACCTCCTTCACACTGATGTAATACATGTGTTCACAAAAAATAAAGTCATATACTGAAAAATAAAGTCATGAACTGAAAAATAAACTTGTAGACTAGAAAATAAAGTTATATACTGGCCACGGTGTTGTCGTTGCTTTCCTACGCTTAAATAAAGGACAGACCGTGGCCAAATACAAGACAAGCTTCACTCCCGAATTATTGAAAAAGCGGCAGAATCAAGGGCGTGGGCAAGGCCATGGTAAAGATTATAAACCATGGCTTACAGTTCGTGATGTCCCTTCGCGTGGACTCTCCTCCCGTATCCTTGGCTGTCCAAAGAAATGATGGCTGATGGAGTTGACCCTATTCCCATTCAATTGTGGGAATGGGGCATTCGCAATCGTGTTGGGCATCTTCAGGAAGCTACTCCAGATCGCGTCAAGCTTGCGGTGATGCCACGAGATAGCGCCCGAATAACCAAGAAAGGGATAATCTTCAAAGGTATGCATTATTCGTGTGATAGAGCTTTACGAGAGCAATGGTTTGTAAGTGCGAGAAAACAGGGCCGGTCGGCTATGGTGGCTTCCTACGATCCTCGTTGCCTTGATATGATCTATTTGCATCTTCGTAATGAGCCCTATGAAACGTGTTATCTCTTGGATAAAGATAATCAGTATTCCGGCTGCACTGAAGAAGAAATTTTGGATATACAGTACAAAAAAGCTATCGCGAAGGATATTCATGAAAGCACGAGAAATCAAGGTCAGGCCGACTGCGACGCTCAGGTGAATGCCGTTTTGGATAAGGCTGCTCAAATGAAGCAAGCAAATCCTACCACAAAAAGTAATCGTCAGCGAATACAGGGAGTTAAAGATAACCGCAGGGATGATCGAAGTCAACGCAGAGAGGAAGATGCTTGGAAACTGGGGAAGGACGTTGCCCCGCCGAATCGAATTGATGATATGTTGCCGCCCTTAGCAGAGCACCCGGAGCCGGAACCTGTGTCATCTAAAAAAGACGCTCTCTTCAACATACTTAAACAGCAGCGTTCCAAGAAAGAAGGCGCATCAGGGCAAGGTTCTCTTGCGATGCCGGAACCGGCTGGTAATAAAGGCCCGAACGACTGACTCCAAGGAGCTTGCATTGCTTGGCGATGCTTTTAATGAGACCAAAGTGGTGCACTACCTGAATTTTGGCCCACCATAGTCGTCCAATTTTGACCCACCCCAGCAGTTAGTTTTGTCTGCATTTCTGGTTTTGATTCTCCAGCTATCGTTTCCGGTTTCGACGATTTCGCAGTGATGAGTGACCCGGTCCAGAAGGGCCGTTGTCATCTTGTTGTCGCCGAATACCTGTGGCCATTCGCCGAACGTCAGGTCAGTGGTTATGACCAGCGAGGTCCTCTCGTAGAGCTTGGAGATGAGATTGGCCGCCATTCTTGGAGAATCGGGGGTGAGTCTGGGGATTCTAACCTGGTGGCAGTAAACGTTTTATTCCGCATTACATCTCTCTCTACCATCTCACTATTGCAGGTCGGGCATATCATCACCTCATTCTGACGTAACCCAGCCGCATCGTCAACCTATAAGTTACCGGGAAATAAGGCATATTCGACAACAAAACGTTGTCGAAATGGTCAAGAGAGTGAGGTTTCGCGCGGTTGTTTCGGGGGGGGCGTGTGCAGTGATCAACGTCAACTATTTTTCCCTGCGAATTGCCTCATGAAGAAATCTTACTGTGAAGAAAAATAGTTGACGTTGATCAATCGGCCCCGCTTGCCGTTTTTGATGGCCTGCCGTGCCATGGAAATTGCCTGGTGGGTCTTGCCCGTGCCGGTGCCGCCCACCAGGATGATGTTGCTGCCGGCTTCCAGAAAGCGCTCCTGGTGAGTCAGGTCAGGTTCATCCGCAACCGGCTCTTCGTACCCCACCTCAGATTTGCCGATATCGACGAACTGAACGTCTGGCTCTCGGATGGTTCCGAGAGCATGGAGCAAGATGCTGGGGTGGGTCAATTTTAAACGCCCATTTGGGCTAAAAATGGGTTATTTTTGCACTCCCGCCAACAGTCTATCAACAGAAAGTGTGCACCGTAAACTTATTGTTAAATCAATATGTTACAAAAAAATAATGGTAGACAGACCGGGCGGATTTTGGCAGAATGGGAGTGGTGTTGGGGGTATTGCTCTTGCGCTAAATTATGTTTATTACAATGACTCCAGTGGCATTACCTGCATGTCCAGTTGGTTCATGCCGAATACAAATATGTGACATTAAAGGGCAGTCTTTTGATTGCCGTTGAATGGTTTGCAATATCGCACAGATTTCAAAACAAATTACGAAAAGAAATGACGGCACATTATTGTTGGCTATTTGCTCAAATGCCGGTTCAATATTCCTCGTCAAGCTTAGGAACCTTCATGATCAACAATAACCGCATTATCACAGGTAAGACCATTGAGGCCGAATATCACGAAAGCGAAGACCCAATGAATCGTCATAACTGCTATGTCGAGGCATTACCTCGTATTTATTTGGACGACGAGTGCAAACAGTGGGACGCAGCATTAGCACAAAACGATGGGCTGCCACAAGAAGACCCTTGGAACGAAAAGCCTAACGACAGAAATTTGCGTCAGGAAATTTACGACACTTGGTCGAAACTACCTAAGCATAATCAGGCATGGTTGGAGGTACGTGGCATAGTACCGTTTGAGTCAATCTTGGATATTGATGAACTTGGGGATGAAATTGTTGATGCTCCTCATATTTTTGTGCCGTTCAAAGGCGTTGATGGTCCATTTGTGAATTTTACGGCTGTCGTTGAATGTGTTGATTCCTACTCAGGAAGAACCCTTACCCCACTAAGCAAAGACGACAAACGGATTTCAAAGTTTAAGAAAGAATGGCGTGACGCACCTGAAAAGTGAATGTAATATGGGATGAAGGTCACGCGCATTACCCGGGGAGAATGCTTGCCAAAAGTATGTGCGGCTTCAAAGCTATGGGGTACGAGCGGAGAATTATTGAATAGCTTTCTCGCTACGGCTGGGGCTTTTGATGCCAGTATACAACTTTATTTTCCACCCTTCGGGTTGGCCGGAGGAAGTCAGTATACAACTTTATTTTCTGGTGGGTTGTTTCCCGCAGCTGTAACCTATTGAAATTTAGTCGAGGCCAGTATACGACATTATTTTACGGGAACAACATGTAGAGTTACAATAAATACTGTCACCCGACAAAAATTTATGTCACTCGACAAAAAATAGTGTCACTCTGCCGGCAAACAAGAGGGGGTAATTTTTATGTTACCCCCTCAGATAGCTGATAAAGTCCTCGCCAACCTGCCAAGCCATTACACAAAGGTGTTTAAAACCGCTAACCGTCTGAAACTAGGCGATTAGCGGTTTTTGTTTAATCCTCGATTTCACTGAGGATTTAATTCTTCAACACCTTTGTGGTATAGCTTGGTGTATTACCGCCACCCCATACCGTCGCGACGGTCATCAGGCAATTATCCATTTCCAGTGCGGGCCGACCCGCTTCAATCTGCATCGCAAGCAGCACGGAATTGTGGATGACTTTATTCGTAGCTTGTTTGTAAGGGAAACCGGTTTTGCCCTTCAATCCGAAAATACCCAGGAATCAATCCAAGACCTTTACGCCCGATTGGCCACAGATCGCCAGCGCAATCTTTTGATCCTCGGGGACATCCGGCAAGCTTTAAAACAAAAGCGATCTCCACTGCTTCTGACAGAGCGAAAAGATCACCTGGAATTCTTTATTAATAACCTTTGCGGGGAAGTTCCAAATTTGATAGTTTTGCAAGGCGGGATGGGAGCAAAACAGCGGCGGCAAATAATGGCGAAACTGGCTTCTATTCCTGACGACGAGGAGCGTTTGATACTCGCCACCGGTCGTTACATAGGCGAAGGGTTTGATGACGCTCGGTTGGATACTCTTTTCCTGGCGCTGCCGTTTTCCTGGAAAGGCAACTTGGTGCAGTATGCGGGCCGGCTTCATC
>JBEKFJ010000092.1:0-12094 GCA_050013355.1 Oryzomonas sp. | reverse complement strand
TATTGAGGCGGAATTGACCAGGGACGTTTTCCAGAACCTGGGGTTGCAGCATGAAGAACAGGTCTATGTGCGGCCACGGCAAGTCAGGGTATTTGTGGAGGATTACCAGATTTAGTAAGGAACGCGCCTTTTCCGTCCTGGCTGCGTAAGTCTTCGGGCTGGATCGTGCGACGTAGCGCTGCTACGTCTCCTCACCATCCCTCGACAGCCTTGCCAGGACGAAAAAATCGCTTTCCGGAAAAGAAAGGCAACTAATGAGTACAAACATTCCTGAAATATCGGCAAACGCCACACCGGCCGATATTCTGAGGATAGGCATCGAAGCCGCCGGGGGGCCGGTATCCCTGGCCTGCTCCTTCTCTCTGGAGGACGTGGCCATCATCGACATCGCCCATAGGTCGGGGCTCACCCTGGGGGTTTTCGCCCTGGACACCGGCCGGCTGAACGAAGAGACCTACGAGGTGGCCGATGCGTTGGTGGAGCGCTACAACCTGGTCATCGACTGGTACGTTCCCAAGCACGAGGAGGTCGAGCAGTTGGAGCGGGCCGAGGGGCTGTTCTCCTTCCGCGAATCGCTGGACAAGCGCCACGCCTGCTGCCGTATCCGCAAGGTGGAGCCGCTCTCACGGGCCCTCACGGGGCTTGCCGGCTGGGTGACCGGCATGCGCCGCGAACAGAGCGTCACCCGCAACGATCTGGAAGCCATCGAGTTGGACCCCCTGAACGGCGGCATCATAAAGATCAACCCGCTGATCGACTGGAACGAGGAACAACTCATCAGCTATACCGACGAGCAGCGGCTGCCGAAGAACCGTCTCTACAGCCAGGGGTACCGCTCCATAGGCTGCGCTCCCTGCACCAGGGCGGCGCAACCGGGCGAGGATGCCCGTGCCGGCAGGTGGTGGTGGGAGAATCCGGAGCACAAGGAATGCGGTCTGCACCGGAGATGAAGAAAACCTACGGATGTGGATTTTGCGTCAGAGCAAGGCTGTCAAGGGATGGTGAGGAGACGTAGTACCCATAGGGCATAAACAGCGCTACGTCGCACGATCCAGCCCGAAGACTTACGCAGCTCTGGCGCAAAAGCCGCATCCGTAAATAGGAGAAAATATATGACTGGAAACCTGACCCATCTGCAGCAGCTTGAAGCCGAAAGCATCCACATCCTCCGTGAAGTGACGGCCGAATTCAGCAACCCGGTGATGCTCTATTCCATCGGCAAGGATTCGGCGGTCATGCTGCACCTGGCCCGCAAGGCCTTTTTCCCGGCCCCGCCGCCGTTTCCCCTTTTGCACGTGGACACCACCTGGAAGTTCCGCGAGATGATCCGTTTCCGGGACCGCATGGCGGCCGAGTGCGGGCTCGAACTGATCGTGCACGTCAACGAGGAAGGGGTGGGCCGCGGCATCTCCCCCTTTACCCATGGTTCGGCGCTCTACACCGACGTCATGAAGACCGAGGGGCTGAAGCAGGCGCTGGACCTTTACAAGTTCGACGCCGCCTTTGGCGGCGCACGCCGTGACGAGGAGAAGTCACGGGCCAAGGAGCGGATATTCTCCTTCCGCAGCGCCAACCACCACTGGGACCCCAAGAACCAGCGCCCGGAGCTGTGGAACCTGTACAACACCCGCATCAAGCCGGGAGAAAGCATCCGGGTCTTTCCCATTTCCAACTGGACCGAACTGGACGTCTGGCAGTACATCCAGCTGGAGCAGATCCCGATCGTGCCGCTCTACTATGCCGCTGTGCGGCCGGTGGTGGAGCGTGACGGCATGCTGATCATGGTGGACGACGAGCGACTGGAACTGTTGCCTGGTGAGGAGGTGCAGTACAAGTCGGTTCGCTTTCGCACCCTGGGATGCTACCCCCTGACCGGCGCCGTGGAATCCGAGGCAAACACCCTGCCCCAGATCATCCGGGAGATGCTGCTGACCCGCACCTCTGAGCGCCAGGGGCGCCTGATCGATCACGACCAGGCCGGCTCGATGGAGAAAAAGAAACAGGAGGGGTATTTTTGATGGCACATCAATCGGTACTGATCGAAAAGGATATCCTCGCCTATCTCAAGAGCCAGGAGGAAAAATCGCTGCTGCGGTTCATTACCTGCGGCAGCGTGGACGACGGCAAGAGCACCCTCATCGGACGTCTCTTGTGGGACTCCAAGATGGTGTTCGAGGACCAGTTGGCAGCCCTGGAGGCGGACAGCAAAAAGGTCGGCACCCAGGGAGGCGCCATCGACTACGCCCTCCTGCTGGACGGGCTCCAGGCGGAACGGGAACAGGGGATCACCATCGACGTGGCCTACCGGTACTTTTCCACCGACCGGCGCAAGTTCATCGTCGCCGATACCCCCGGCCACGAGCAGTATACCCGCAACATGGTCACCGGCGCCTCCACCGCCCAGGTGGCGGTGATCCTGGTGGACGCCCGCAAGGGGCTCCTGACCCAGACCCGCCGCCACAGCTACCTAGTCTCCCTGGTCGGCATCCGCCATATCGTGCTGGCAGTGAACAAGATGGACCTGATCGGCTACGACCGACAGCGTTTCGACGCCATCCTGCGCGATTACGAACAATTCGCCGCCCTGCTCGGCTTTGAGTCCATAACGGCCATTCCGATCTCTGCCTTGAACGGCGACAATATCATCGAGCCGAGCGCCAACATTCCCTGGTACCGGGACTCCACCCTGATGGACTATCTGGAGACTGTCCCGATCGAGGAGGAGAACAGGGAAAAACCGTTCCGGCTGCCGGTCCAGTGGGTGAACCGACCCCACCTCGATTTCCGCGGCTTCTGCGGCACCATTGCCGCCGGCACGGTTCGTCCGGGTGACGATGTGCGGGTCGCTTCGTCGGGGCGAACCAGCCGTGTGACCCGGATCGTCACCATGAATGGGGACCTGCCCCAGGCAACCACCGGTCAGGCGGTGACCCTGACACTGGCGGATGAGATCGATATCAGCCGGGGCGACATGTTGTCTGCTCCCGATGCCCCACCGCTCCATACCCGTTTTCTGGAGGCGCACCTCGTCTGGCTCCATGACGAGCAGTTGCATCCCGGTCAGAGCTACCTGGTCAAAACCTCGTGCGCCGTGATCCCCGGCCGTGTCACCAGCCTGCGGCACGTCGTGGACGTCAATACCCTGGAACAGAAGCAGGCGCCGACGCTGAGGCTCAATGAGATCGGAGTCGCACTCCTGGAGTTGGATCGGCCGGCGGCCTTCGATCCCTACCGGCTGAACCGTTCAACCGGCAACTTTATTGTCATCGACCGCTACACCAACGCCACCGTGGCGGCAGGCATGGTTATCGCGACGGCGCCGGAGATCCTGCAGCCGCAGGATCTGGTAGGGGGGGCTATCCCGAAACCGGCTGCAGAAGGCAGCGCTCCCTTCCGGCGGATCAACCTGGGGACGTGCTTTATCAGCGGCGACGAAGGGAACCTGGTGGATCTCACGGAAGAGCCGGGGCAGATCGAATTTGACGTTACAATGGCTTTTCTCGATGCCCTGGCGCAAGGGAACCGAGTGCTCTTCCGCCTGCGGGACCCCGGTCAACTCCCGGCGGTGGCCCTTTTGGCCTACGAGCACAGCCTGCAGTGCACCTTCAGCCGGGCCGGGGACCGGATAAACCTGGTCCTCTTCAGCGGTCCGGCAATCACGGCGCCGCTGGAGGACAGGGCCGAAACAGGCATCTAATTTTCACTGTCGATATATGCCGGTTTCCTGTATGATTTGTGTAATGTTTCGAGCTCGTCTGAAAGGATTCACAACGCGTATGGACCAGGTATTGCTGAATAAAACCACCGAACTCAAGGCCATTCTCGCCGGGATGGGGGGCTGCGTGATCGGCTTTTCCGGCGGGGTGGATTCGACCCTCCTCTTTGCAGTAGCAACTGAAGTGCTTGGCGAGAGCGCCCTGGCGGTGACCGCCACCTCCGAGACCTATCCTGAACGGGAGCGGCGTGAAGCCGAGGCATTGGCCAATCGTATCGGCGGCCGTCACCGGGTGATTGTGTCCGAGGAACTGGCAATTCCCGAGTTTCAGGACAATCCGCCCAACCGTTGCTATTACTGCAAACACGAGCTGTTCGGCAAGCTGCGCGCCATCGCCGACCAAGAGGGGCTACCCCATGTGCTGGACGGCACCAATCTGGATGACCGAGGCGATCACCGCCCCGGCCGCTTGGCTGCGGTGGAGCTCGGAGTACGCAGCCCGCTGGAGGAGGCGCGCTTCACCAAGGAGGATATCCGCCGGCTCTCCCAGGCCATGAACCTTCCTACCTGGGACAAGCCGGCCTTTGCCTGCCTCTCCAGCCGCTTTCCCTACGGCACTGCCATAACCGCGGAGCGGGTCCGCAAGGTGGGGCAGGCTGAAGAATCGCTCCGCGAACTGGGGTTCCGCATCCTGCGCGTCCGCTTCCACGACAGCGTGGCTCGGGTTGAACTGGGGACAGAGGAGTTTGCCCACGCGGTCGGCCCCTTGCGGGACGAGGTCAACCGCCTCGTCAGGGCAGCGGGGTTTACCTACGTTGCCGTTGATCTCCAAGGGTACCGCAGCGGATCGATGAACGAGGGCATTGCTGCCGCGACACCGTGATGCGCGGCGAACTGCCTGAATGTCGCTGTTCTTTCTTTTATAAACGGCCTTCCTCAACGGGAGGCCGTTTGTTTTTGCTGAGCAAACGGAGAACGGTTTATTTTTAAAGGTATGGCAGAATAAATTATATATAAATAAGTATAATTGTTTGACACGGCACCTGAACGGGTATAAATGTAGGTTGCATAAAGCTGCTGCTGTCATGATGATATCCACGTTAGGAGATAGTTATGTTCCTTCTTCCAAAAGGCAACCCTCTTTTCGAGAATCTGGCAGTCGGCATGCTGAAGCTGCCGGAGGTCGTGTCAAAGCTCAGCACAGGCGGTTTTACCGGATATGCCAGCTTTGTTTTTCAGGCATCGACGGTCATACTGGTATTCGAATCCGGAAAACTGGTCAGTGCGCTGTATGAAGAAAAGAACGGCAACCGGCAAACCGGCATTGAGGCCCTGTCGGCCCTGAGCTATCAGATGACCGGTACGAGCGGCGGGTTCCTCAACGTCTACAAACTCTCCAAAGACCTCACCATGTGCATCCACGCCCTGCTTCAGGGCGAGATCCTCTACAAAGCCCAGGAACTTAAACTGATCGACATCAAGGCCCTCCTGGAAAAAATCGGGTCCGATCGGATGAATGGCTGTCTGAGGATTTACACCGATGAACGTTCGGCCATGATCTTTTACAAGGACGGCGCTCCCCTGGGATTTTTCCATGATGGGTCCCAGGATATCGAAACATCGTCCAACGAATCTCAGAAGATCGCCGGGTTGCCCGGCGCCAAGATCGACTTGTTCTCGACGCAGGGGGTCGAGCACCTGATGGGGCTGGACCTGATCGAGGTCGTCAACGTTCAGAACATCTGGGATACCGCCGTTGCACATAAGCAATCCGAGCTCAATAAGATCAATAAGGCTCGCGAGGAACGGCAAAAAGAGAGCATCGCCGGTAAACTCTCAGAACTGGAAGAACAGGTAAAAACGATTGTTGTCGAAACTGTGGGCAAGGTCGGGCGCGGCATCGTCGACAAGGAATTGACCGATCAGGGCGGCAATACCTGTCTTCTCGATGAAACCAATGTCGTGAAATTCCTCGCCGGCATCGAGCGCTCGGCAAAGCTCCTCATCAGCGCGACCAGCCTGAAGGTGATGATGGAGTTGCTTTCCAAGACTATCACTGCCGCCAAATCGGAACATTAAACAATTTTTATAGCATAATCGGAGGCTACGTATGGAAAAATTCATAGAGCTGATCACCCAGATCAATACCTTCGAGCTCATCAGGGTTATTTTCTGGGGCTTGGCCGGCGCCGTGAGCTTTTACTTCAGTATCGGAAATGCCCGCGTATGGACGAGTATTTCAATCGGCTTCTTTCTTATCTTTCTCGGCCAGGCGTATGCCATCAATCCTTGGGTCCACTATTACAAGCTTTCCGCGTTCCACAATATTGTCGGGACCGTAGCGATCGTGGTAATCACCCATGGATTTCTGGAGTATTACGTCTTTTGCCGCACGTTCGAGATTTCAGGAAAAAAGGTCGCCGTTTATTTTTTCTCGCTGCTGATCCTGGTCGCAGGCGGAATATTCCTGTTAATCAATCCTACCCCGAGTCCCAATACCATAAGAAACTTCAAAATCGTCGAGAACTCCATCTGGGTGTTCCTCTCGATCATGAACCTCGAGATGATTCGCAAGATTTACATTGCCATCAAAGACTCTCCGATCTCAAGGGCATTCATCGCCTTTGGCTTCGTGTTCTTCCTGATCTTTCTTTGGAGGGGTTCGGAACTCTATCTGCAGATTTTCCAGTGGGACAGGGACTGGCAGGATATTATTGCCGTCATGTCCGACGAGGTGTCGGATATCGACAACTTTACCGGCAGGGTAAATTTCTCGATGCTCGTCAACAAGTATGCCGGCTTCCTGTCCAGCCTTTCGGTCGGGGGAACGTTCATCTACCTTTATCGTCTGCTCAGATAGCCGGACTGCAGTAGAAACGTTAGGTTGCGCATTTTTTCAGGAGAATCGAACATGGCTTCAAGGACTATCGCTGGATCATGGTGTCTGGCAACGATATTATGTGCCCTGACCGGGTGTAGCGAGAATAACCTTACCGGCCCCGGCGTAACGAAACTGGTCCAGTCGGAATCCTGTTTCAGCAACAACTGCCATCAAAACGCCGTCAGCCCCGGCACCGGCAAGAATATCGCCCAGGAGTGGATGCTCTCGGTTCACAACACCTCCAATGCCGCGGGCTGCGCCGACTGCCACGACCCCGCGCCTGGACACCCAAACAGTTGCAATCTCTGTCATGGCG
This sequence comes from Oryzomonas sp., assembly GCA_050013355.1. Classification (GTDB taxonomy): domain Bacteria; phylum Desulfobacterota; class Desulfuromonadia; order Geobacterales; family Pseudopelobacteraceae; genus Oryzomonas. The sequence continues at coordinate 5,182 of JBEKFJ010000092.1, read as the reverse complement.
GCACGCCGAGCGGCACGCCGCAAAATACATGTTCGGATGTTACCGTTAATCCTGATTCCGCTGGTAAATGCAACAAGTGCCACAGCAAGCCGGGCCTTAACCTTGGCATCTCCAACTTTACTACCACCACCTATGACGGTGTCAGCCTGGACACGATGTACCAACATTACAGCACCGGGCATCATGGAAACTTCGTTGCCACCAATTACCAGTTGTACTGCCGCAAGTGCCACAATCCCCATGATACCACCACGGCCAAGCCAATGCTGCAGCAGTGGGCACGTTCAGGCCTTGGCTCCACAACCAACGCCTTCGTTACCAGAAACATTGATTTCAAAACCCAAGGAAGCGCTTTGCCCCCCGCAACCAACTACGCAGGCGCCTATTGTGTCCGCTGCCACACCACGACCGGTTATATAAACTTTGTGTCGTCCGGATTCACCAATACCCATTCATTACCGGACTTGAACGGTCTGCGCTACGAATATCCGACAAATGCAGCCATAACCTCCAGCACATATCAGGATACGTCCCGCGAGACTATTAACTGCAACAGCTGCCATGACGACGGCAGACCCAACGACGGAAGCGCCTATAGCGGCAGGCTGCGCAACGTACCGGCGGCAATTATCTACTACCCTTATTCTTCTCCGCATCCGGCCGGTTCTCCGACTATCCGCCTGACATATATGGTTCAATACGACAGCTTTAACAATTCAAACATTTGCATGCCGTGCCATGCTGGGCGCGATGTGGGAGACGTCATCAAGGCCGCCGACACAGCCGGATTATTTGATTACGTGATACCTGCCGCAACAAATGGCCCAAGCGGCATCACGCCGCACAATTTTGCGTCTGGAGCCAACCTGCAGGGCAAGAGCGGTTTCATGTTTTTCGACAACTCCATGTACACGGTCAACCCAGCTCACAGCAATGTCGGTGACGCTCTGAACATGGCGACGGAAGGCCCCTGCATCGTTTGCCACATGACAAATAATCGTTCCCACTATTTTTCTCCGGTAAACTGGGGCAGCTACAGTACCGTTAGCAATTCAATCAAGAGTGTCCTGAGCGAGCAGTCGGTCTGCAGCATATGCCATTATACCGGCACCACCGTAGCAGGCGCAGACCCGAATCAACGCACCGCAGCGTTCATGAATGCCGAACGCGACAGCTACCGGGCCGCAGTGCTGGTGCTCAATGGGCTTCTGAAGAGCTCCGGGGTTACCGGTAGCGGCCTGGCCCCTAATAACAACTGGAAAAAATTCGGCAATTACACCGTGACGGCATCAGGCCCCTCCAAGATCCGCGCCGGGGCCTACACCATGGGCGCCTACTTCAACTACAGCCTCTTCTTCAACGACCCGGCCGGATACACTCATAATCCGATCTATTCCAAACAGCTCATCTATGACTCGATCGACTGGCTCGTCAATAGCAGCAAGACTTTTTCCCCGGGCGCAAATCCGGGTGCCGTCTATTCATCTGTCACAAATGCAATTTTGCCGACTTTGCCGTTCTCCGGCAATGGGTTAACATACTCAGGCCCATACACTACCGATCAGGCTTTGAACTTCATCTGCAAAGGCTACCAAAGCGGCGACACGACGTGCGTTCGTTATTGATTGAACCAATTTTAATATATTGAGGAGGAATACTCTACTATGGCAAGAAAGCCGGCTCTGATTCTGTGCATACTAGGATCTTGTCTTGCACAACTGTTCGTGGTCGTCCCATCCCACGCCATTCCCGCATTCAGCCGTACCTACAAGGTCGAATGCAGCACCTGCCATACCATCTATCCCGAATTGAACGAATACGGCGAGGCGTTCCTCAAAAACTCTTACGTATACTTCGGCAAAAGCAGGAATGCGGCCAAGGAGAAGGAGGCCGCCGCTCCCGCGGAGCCCGCGAAGCCGGCCGCTGCTGTCACCGATGTGAAGGGCGAAGGCGACGCCGATAAATTGAGCAAATTAAAGGCCGGCGCAATGGGCGCTTCAGGCGCAACCGCCCCCGAACCTGCCGCGGAAGCGACATCGCCAGCCAACGGCGCGGCCGGAGGAGGCGAAGCGAAATCAGAAGGGCTCCTCCTGGCAGGCATCCCCGAACTGCTGCCCATATCATTCACCGCCTCGGTACAAGGCACCTACAACCGCAACCAAGCCAACGAGCTTGATCTTTCATCACGTGTCCTCAAACTGAACGCCGGCGGCAACTTCCGGGAAAAGGTCGCTTTTTTCGCCACCTATGTGGCCTACAGCGAGAATACCAGCAACATTATCAACACGAATACGACAAGCACGACCCCGGCCAATAACAGCACCAACATCAATGAAATGTACGTCATCTGGCGCCATGCCTTCGACACCCCCATCAACTTCAGGGTGGGGCGCATGGAGCCGAAACTCTGCCTCTGGAAATCGAACAACAAGCTGTCCGTCACCAACTCCTTTGCGCCTTACTCTTACACCGTCGGTGTTTCGGAATTCGCGATTCAGCAGCCCCAAGATGCCCTGGAGGCCAATGCCGTCCTGGGAAACCGTTTTTTCATCGCCGGCGGGGTGGTGAATCGCAAGTTTCAGAACACCAAGGAAGGCTATGGCCACATCTCATATAAATTCGGCGGGGCGGACTACCTGGCAAATGAACCGGAAGTGGATCTCGCCAAAGAGGAGAGCATCTTCGACTTCCTGGCGGTCACTGTCGGCGCCTATGGCTACTACGGCAAGAACGGCACCCCGAATACGACACCCGGTATTGCGCTCATCCAGAACACCTATTACCGCAGCGGCGTGGACATGGACATCATCTACAAGCTTTTCAGGCTCAGGCTGGCCGGCGTCCTTGGTGACGACGACAACTCCAACCTGTCCGCTGTCGCTCCGGTCGAGGTAAAGTCATACGTGGCTGCCGTCGAGGGAGAATACACCTTTCTCAAAAACCTCATCGGCGCCTTCCGGTTTGAGTACCAGGATGACGGGCGCGGCCTGGTGCGCCGCTATATTCCGACGCTCGCATACAGCCCGCTTGAGAACGTCAAGGTTGTCCTGGAATACAAGCACGAGAACGCCACATCGTACCTCTCGCCCGGCTCCTTGGTCGCCCAGGATTTCATCAACAGGGTTGGAACACTCGACGTGACCTTCAGTTTCTGACGTGTACAGCATAACAGGGGTGACATTGCGTTGTTTTCTTTGCTATACTGCTCGTGATTCTTTGTCTGAAGGAGGTTTCATATGCGGAAACTCATCGTACCGGTCGCACTCTTCATACTCGTTATTGCCTCGTTTGCCGACGCGCGCATCAAGGTAAAGGGACGCGGCGACAAAATGAATTTCGACCCGGACAGTATTCCGGCCCAATACAAGGCGTCATATGATCTTATGACACGAAAATGCATCAAGTGCCACACCATGGAACGAACCGTCATTGCCGTTCTGACCGGAAGGGCGCCCATCACGGGCCAGCCGTTCGACAGGCAGGCGGTAAAGGCCTATGGCATCAAGATGCTGCGGAAACCCGATTCCAATATGAACAAACAGGAAATCAGGGACGTCGTCATGCTGTTAAATTTTCTGCTTGACGAAAACGCAAAGAAGTAGGGGTTACCCGGGCTGCCGGGATAAGGCGGCGCCCGGATATTTTCAGGCGCTCACAAACAGGTCGCCGCTCGTTCCGTAACCGTTACCACAGGAATCGACAGCCTCGCCCACCTCGGAGCGAGGCTTTTTATATTATAATTATCTTGATAATTTTATCCCAATTAGGCAGAGTAGGGCTGCATAGTGAAGCGAGCTGAAAATGACCATTAAATCCACGGACAAAGGGACACGCAATGTCACTGACAAAAGTCCTTCAGGATGCTCTTCACACGAGCGAAGAGGAATTGCTCAAGCAGCTCACCCGCGATGTGGAGGAGGTGTTCTGCACCATGGTGGGCAGGGAGGATCTGCTGCATCTCCCCATCCATGTTGCCCCTGAAACCCATTTCAGGGATTGCATCACGGCAATGGTCGGATTCGCCGGGGTATATAGCGGCTTGGTGAGCCTGCATGCCCCGAAGAAACTGGCGCTTGCCTTTACGTCGAGCATGCTCGGCATGGAGGTTGGCGATCTGAACGACGATGTTCGCGATGCCCTGGGCGAGATCACCAACATGATCGCCGGTTCCTTCAAGCAGCACATCTCGCGGGGCGGCGCCGACATCAAGCTATCGACCCCTTCCATAATCAGTGGGGATGACTACTTTGTCAGCGCCGGCAACAACCTGGACACCCTCACCCTCAGGTTCGCATCGGAAGAAGAGTGGTTCATCGTATCGATAGTGCTCGAAAAAGAATGAGCCGAGCACGATTTGCGGCAGGCAGGAGCATGTTTCCGGCAAGCTAGTCAGCAAACAAAATAATTATTGACAAGATTGGTAGCATATCGTAGGCTTTGGCCATAACAATTCACACAAAAAATTGCATACATTTCTTATCGAGAGCGACTGAGGGACTGGCCCAAAGACGTCGCGGCAACCAACCCGGAAGGGTAAGGTGCCAATTCCAGCGAAACCTCACGGTTTCGGGAGATAAGGAAGAGAAGCCCTAAAGGAATCCTCTTCCACACCCCGGAAGGGGATTTTCATTTGGGAGGTAGCAGATGAACATCAGTACACAAGCGGTTCAGATAGGCTTGGAGTGGGACACCAGGACCGGCGCGGTTTCGGTGCCCATTTACCAGACCGCAACCTTCAGGCATCCGGGACTCGGCCAGAGCACCGGCTATGATTACACCCGCTCAGGCAACCCCACCCGCCAATCCCTGGAGAACGGCATGGCCCGCCTTGACAACGGGTCACGGGCCTGTGCCTACGCCTCCGGCATGGCCGCCATCGCCAGTCTGCTGATGCTGTTCCGTACGGGGGACCACCTCATCGTCACTGAGGACCTGTACGGCGGCACCTGCCGCCTGTTCGACAAGGTATTCGACCAGTTCGGGCTGACCTTCAGCTACGTGGACACGAGCGATATCGCAGCAGTACAGGCGGCGCTCACGCCGCAGACCAAGGCGGTGTTCGTTGAATCGCTCACCAATCCCCTGCTGAAATTTGCCGACATACCGGCCCTATCCTCCCTCTGCCGCGATCTGAGCCTGCTTCTGATCGTTGACAACACCTTTCTTACCCCCTACCTTCTGC